>CAYSON010000037.1:0-12817 GCA_964432635.1 uncultured Desulfopila sp. | reverse complement strand
TTCGGGTATTATCATGCCGCCCTCTCGGTTTGTCAGCGTTTTGACCGCGTCGAAAGAAAAGGTCCCGCAGGTGCCGAAGGTGCCAAGATGTCGGCCGCCAATACGGCCACCGGTGGCCTGGGCGGCATCCTCGAGAACCGGAAGTCGGTGCTCGTCAGCGATGGCGACGAGCTCTGCTATGGGCGCCTGCGCACCCAACATATGCACAGGAACAATACACTTGGTCCTGGGTGTGATCTTTTTGCGAAGGTCGGCGGGATCCATGTTGAGGGTCTGGTCAACCTCGGTAAAGACCGGCACGGCCCCAACTTCGAGGATGGCTTCCCAGGTGGCGACAAAGGTGAACCCCTGGGTGATAACTTCGTCTCCAGGACCAACCCCCAGCGCGGTCAGGGCGACTTTGAGGGCGGCGGTGCCGGAGGTCACCGCCTGGGCATAACGAGCTCCACAGTATGTTGCAAAGGCCTCCTCAAATTGGTGTACCTTAAACATTCCCTGACGCTGGTCGAGGAATTCGTAGCGAAAAAGCACCCCAGTATTGAGGACATCCATGATTTCTTTTTTTTCTTCTTCACCGAATACTTCAAATCCAGGCATAGCAAAGCTCCTTGTGGGTTCGAGCCACGGCCAGTGACCTATTGCTCAAAAGTGTACTGCAAATTTTTGTTGTAGACCCTCGGCCCGGTCAGGCCGAGCCGGGTAACAATCGGCCATTGTCGAGAAGCCGGACCACCCCGCCGATCTTAACCGCCAAGGCCAGTCGCGCGTGGCTGTCAATCAACTCCGTATCCTTCAAGGTCCGCTCGTCGATGATTACCGCATAATCAAGCCGCCCCCCGGCATCCGCAACGATGGCCTGCACCCTCGCAAGAATTGCCGCTACCGCAGGGCCGGGTTGGGTCGAGGCGGCCAACCGTTGTGCCTCAAGGATAGCCTTGTAGAGACACAAAGCATGAAGACGCATCTCCCCTTTGAGGTACTTATTGCGCGAACTCATGGCCAGACCATCCTCTTCCCTGACGATCGGTGCCCCGACAATGGTGACGGGGAGATGGAGGTCGCTAACCATACGGCGGATGATCGCCAGTTGCTGGAAATCCTTCTCACCGAAGACGCCAACATCTGCTCCGGTCAACAAGAGCAGTTTGCTCACCACCGTCGCCACCCCGTCAAAATGCCCGGGCCGGCTACCACCGCACATCCCTTGGGAGAGCTCGCCGACCTGCACCACAGTTTGAAACCCCTGGGGATAGAGCTCCCCATCTGCGGGGGCGAAAATTACGTCGACTCCTTTGCCCTCGGCCAGGCGGCAGTCCTGCTGCTCCTGCCTCGGGTAGGCGGCAAAATCCTCGTTGGGTCCAAACTGCAGAGGGTTAACGAAGATGGTGACCACAACCTTGTCGCACAGCCCTCTGGCCAATCTCATCAGGGAGAGATGACCGGCATGAAGACAACCCATGGTCGGAACAACCCCGATTTTCACACCCTGACGTTTCCAGGCAACAGCCAGGATGCGCATTTCCTCGACATGTCTGATTATCTGCATAGGCTGTACCCTCCCCCGATCACATCGGTTACAACCGCGACTTCAATCGGGCGACGTTGCCTTGGATCTGTTCCTTGGCCTGAGCGAGGGAAGGGTCATCCCCGATGGTGAGCAGAAAATTATTGAAGATGGCAATGGCCTTGTCGAGGTTGCCCTGGGCTTCTTCAAGGCGGGCCATTCCCTGGTAGGCAATATTTTCGTAGCCCTTAACGTTTTTTAAGCGATCGTACTCGCGGGTGGCCTCGGCATATTTCGCGTCGGCTTCGTAGGCTTGGGCGAGGGCGTAGAGCACCAAGGCGGAGAGCGGGCCGTCATTGGCGGTTTGCCCGAGAATCTCACCATATTGCGATGCCGCAGAGGCAAATGAGCCTTTACGCATCTCGAGATTGGCGAGCTCGATTCTCGCCCACAGGGAGGACGTGGTCGAAGAGTAATCGGCCGCAACCTTGGACAAGGCCTCTTTTTTGCTCTCCTCCCCCAGTTGCAACGCCTTGGCGAGGGCCGAAGCCGCTGCCTCACGTTGTTGTTGTCGGTATGAACCATACAGCGACACCGAAACAATCGCCATGACCACGACAACAAGGACAATTTTCAAGGTTCTGGCATGGCGACGAATAAAGATAATCGCCTTGGGGGGAAGGTTGAAATGCTCCAACAATCCTTCCACCCGATCCATTGTTGTTTCGGCGGTGAGCCTCTTTTCAAAGGCGCTTTCCCCGGCCATGGCTGTTCTCCTCGTCAAAAACAATTATCAATGTGCTTTCCCATGTTTTAGGCATCACCACCGGCCTGACAACCCAGGCACCGGCCTTGCCTCACCATCAAGAGAGAGCTGGACACGAACCCCCCACTATAATATAAAGCATTCTCCATGTCCATGCGTAATCAGCCGGGATCGCCCGGCTTTCCTTTACCGGAGGGGCTCCCATGCTGCCAGCGGTGCAAGAGAACATCCTCACCGTCACTCAAGTCACCGCAGCCATCCGCGAGTTGCTCGAGAACCGCTATCGCTTCGTCCGCATCTCCGGCGAGATCTCCAACCTCAAGACGCCGTTCTCCGGCCATTCCTATTTTACCCTCAAGGATGCCGGAGCGCAGCTCCGGGTGGTTCTGTTCAAGCAACAAAAGCGATTTATTGCCGAGGAACCGGCCGACGGGCAGCAGGTGGTGGTCTTCGGCCGCATTTCCGTCTACGAGCCACGCGGAGAATACCAACTCATCGCCGACAGTCTGGAGTCTTACGGGATCGGCAAGCTGCTGCGCGACTTCGAAATCCTTAAAAAACGCCTGGGTGATCGGGGATTGTTTGCAGTCGAGCGCAAGAAACCGCTGCCCCCCTATCCGCGCAGCATCGTGGTGATCACCTCGCCAACCGGAGCTGCAATCCAGGATTTTTTGAAGATCGTCGCCGGACGCAACTATCCGTTGCACCTTCGCGTGCTCCCCGTCAAGGTGCAGGGCAAGGAGGCGGCCGCCGAGATCGCCGCGGCCCTCTATCTCGCTCAGGATTTGCATGCTGATGCCATCGTCCTTTGTCGCGGCGGTGGGTCGATCGAGGACCTCTGGGCCTTTAACGATGAACAGGTGGCCGTGGCCATTAATCGTAGCGCTATCCCGGTGGTCACCGGCATTGGCCATGAGACCGATTCGACTATCGCCGATTTCTGTGCCGATTGCCGTTGTCCCACCCCCACCGCCGCCGCCGAACGATTGGTTCCCGACGGCATCGCCTTGCGCCGCCAGGTGTCTGCGCTGCGTGAGCGACTGCGCCTTTATCTCGACCACAAAATCCAGGGTTTGGAGCAACGTCTCCACCTCCAGCACCTCCGCCTCGGCATTATGGTGCAGCGCTGTTCGCGACTCGAATTTCGCCTGCAGATCAGCGAGGAACGCCTGTTACAGAACATGCACGAGGCTATAGCCAAACGGGAACGGCGGCTACACCATGCGGGAAGCGAGTTGCGCCGCCGCCTTTCCACCGAGGGCATCGATTTACGCCGGCGCCACCTTGAGCAACTGGGCGAGCGGCTGCGCCACCACCTCAACAGGGTGATCGCCAGAAAGGAAGGGCAATTGGCGCAACAGGCCTCGCTGCTGCAGGGACTCAGCCCCCTGGCAACTCTCGCCCGAGGCTATGCTGTGGTACGCACTCCCTCACCGCGGAGCGATGGTCGGGAACTGGTCGTGGAAACGACCGAGGTCGAGGTCGACGACCGAATTGAAGTCTTTCTGCGTGACGGCCGCCTCGATTGCCGGGTCACCGATAAAGCGCCTGGCGCCCTTGCCGTCCAGCCTCTTGTACCATCGCCGCCACCATCCAGCCAGGAAACCTCCTAGCTTTCAACCGGTTCTTTTCTTAAAGTAATTCCATCCCGGCAAAGAAATAGCCGATTTCAAAGGCCGCAGTTTCGGCAGCGTCGGAACCGTGGGTGGCGTTCTCTCCCAACGATTTGCCAAACTGCCGCCGCAAGGTACCTTCGGCTGCTTGGGCGGGATTGGTGGCCCCCATCAAATCGCGCCATTTCTGTATGGCGTTGTCTGCCTCGAGCACCATGGCAATGCATGGGCCGCTCGACATGAAATCGGTCAGCTCGCCGAAAAATGGCCGCGACTTGTGTACGTAGTAGAAACCTTCCGCCTCGACCTTGCTGAGGTAGAGTTTCTTCAAGCCTACAACCGTAAAGCCTTCTTGGTAGATACGAGCGAGGATCTTGCCACTGTTGCCGTCGGCAAAGGCGTTGGGTTTGATGATCGCGAATGTTCTTTCCATAATAATAACTCCCTTTGAAATGGTTGCGTGGTCCAATGGACCACCCTTGTTGTTCAGGCTCAGGCGGTAATGTTTGCTAGCTGATGCAAAGCCACCAGAAGCAGGAAAAAGATCAAAGATCCGACCAGCATCAGGCCATTGCAGTCACGGATGTCATCAGCGGTCGGAGGCCTCTGGCCATCACCCAGATAGGGCTTATCGACCATGGTCCCAAAATAGGCGGAGGGGCCGCCAAGGCGAATACCTAGAGCGCCCGCCACCGCCGCCTCGGTGTGACCGGAGTTGGGGCTTTTGTGCTTGAGCCGATCTCGTCGCAGGATGCGCGCCGCCTCCCTGTAATCCAATTTGAGGAAAAATGCAGCCACTATTATGCAGATTCCGCTCACCCGCGCCGGCACGAAATTGGCGACATCGTCGAGCCGTGCAGCCACCCGGCCAAATTGGAGGTAACGCTCGTTTCTATAGCCGATCATCGAATCCATGGTATTGATCGCCTTATAAAAATAGGCCCCCACAGCCGCCCCGCCGATGGCGCCGACGCCGCAGTCACCACCGAGCAGACTACCGAGCACAGCAAAAAAGAGCGGTGCGGTGACACCATCGACCATATTCTCGGCCACGGTCTCGATACAGGCGCGAATCACCCCTTCCCGCGACAATTGGGCGGTGTCGCGGCCAACGATCATCGCTACCGCCCCCCGCGCCCCCTCAAGCGTTCCCCCCGGTTGCAGCCTATTGTAGACTGCGATGGCGTGGCGCAAGAGATCCCTGGCCGCAAGAGCGGTATAGAGTACAACAACGGCAACGATTACGCCCACTGTTGGCGACAACGCCATGGCAATGGCCACCGTCACGTAGACTAAAAGACAGGTGACAAAGATGACGACGGCGGCGGTGATGGCCCCGCCAAGATAAAGGTTGGAAAACCACCTGCGTGATAGCTGCTCGCAGCGGATGCACAGCCAGCCTATGCCCCGCACCGGATGAGGCCACCAGTGGGGGTCGCCGAAGAGAAAATCGAGGATCAAGGCGGCAGTAAGTTGCAGGTAAAAAAGCATAGCGAGCTCCGCTGGTTTCGACCTCTCTTAGAGGCGCAACAGACGGTAGAAAGCCGACATATCGAGGGAGCGGCGAACCTCCTCGGCTAGCCGCTCGAAGCTGCGCTCGAGATCGTACGGTGCCACTATCACTCCGCTGGTCTCAAGCCCCCTGGTACGACGCAGATTATCGATGAACCAGCGCCGAAATCGGTCCTGGTCGAAGATGCCATGCAAATAGCTGCCCCACACCTTGCCGGTCCGCGCCGCCAAGCCGCAGGACGAACCGTCATCGAAGTGCAGCAAGGGTTGCTCGGTTGAAGGCGACACTCCATGGTGGATCTCATATCCTACCACTGTCATCCCAGAGGGGTGGTGAATGCCACGTTTACGGGTCAAGCGCTTTTCCCTTTCGATGGTGGTGGTTATTGGTAAGAGACCCAGTCCGGCCACCGGCCCCTCCCCTGACTCGATGCCGTAGGGATCCTTTACCGCTTCGCCGAGCATTTGATAGCCCCCGCATATGCCGACGATCTCGCAGCCCTGGTGCATAAGCTCAAGGATTTTGGCGGAAAAACCGCGGTCGTGGAGAAATCGCAGGTCGTGGAGGACGTTTTTCGAACCAGGGAGCAGCACCGCCTGGGGCTGGCCGAGCTGCGAAACCGAATCAACAATACGAACGGTGACGTCAGGCTCCTGAAGAAAGGGTTCGATATCAGTGAAATTTGAGATATGGGGCAGGCTGATCACGGTAATCTCCACTGCCCCGCCTCCTCTGCTGCGATTGAACGCCCCCTTTTTAAACGACACCGAATCCTCCTCGGGCAAGGCAAGCTCGGACATATAGGGAACTACCCCTAATACCGGACGTCCGCTGTGCCGCAGCACATAATCATGGGCGGATTGCAGCAGCGAGGCTTGGCCGCGGAATTTATTGACGACAAAACCGGCGACCATTTTTCTCTCCCACTCCGCCAGCACCTCCATGATGCCGACGAAGGAGGCGTAGACACCGCCGCGATCGATGTCGCCAACCACTACCACCGGTGCTCCGGCATATTGGGCCATGCGCATGTTGACAATGTCTTCGGCCTTGAGGTTGACTTCTCCGGGTGACCCGGCCCCCTCGAGGACCACTACCTCGTACTCCTCGGCTAAGGAATCGTAGCAGTTACACACCGTCTGCCAAATTCTCGGTTTATAGGCGCCGTACTCGTTTACTGTCATATTGCCGACCGGCTTGCCGCGAACAATAACCTGGCTGCCGGTGTCAGAATTGGGTTTTAAGAGAATCGGATTCATGCGGCTGTCGGGATCGATTCTCGCTGCCTGGGCCTGAACCACCTGAGCCCGCCCCATCTCGTGCTCTTCCCTGGTAACAAAGGAGTTGAGCGACATATTCTGCGCCTTGAATGGCGCCACGGCCACGCCGTCCTGACGAAGGATGCGGCACAGGGCCGCCGTGAGGATGGATTTCCCGGCATCGGAACAGGTACCCTGGAACATGATCGACCTGGCTTTCTTGGCCCTTGCCTTGCGGGGCTGTTCTGGGGCGAAGAACTCGGCGAAGGTTTCCAGCAGACGTGCGTTTTCTTCACCTGTGCGCACCGCGATGCGGCAGTAGCGATGGTCCAGCCCCTGATAATTGCCGCAGCGTCTGATAATGAGTGAGCGCTGCAGGCAAAACTGGGCAAGATCGTCACCGGTCTTCTCGCCACAGACCTTGAAGAAAAGGTAGTTGGCGGCTCCCCGGTAGACCTTGAGCTGCGGCCAGACGGAGAGACCGCTGATGAGGTCCTGGCGGAGCGCATCACAGTTTTCTCGACTGCGTCGCTGATACTCACTGTCCGCCAAGGCCATAACCGCAAACTCCTGGGCCAAGCCGTTGACCGTCCAGGGAGGAAGATGATGGCGCATATCTGGCGCGAATCGGCGCGACATGGTGGCATAGCCGATGCCATAGAATTTGGTCATCGAATTGAGGGTGATGACATTGTCGGCAACCGTCGCGAGCGATCTCCCCTCATCAACAAAATCGAGAAAGGCCTCGTCGATGACAAAACGCGTCTGCGGAAAGTCGCCTATCAGACCAAGCAACCGATCCCTATCGACCAAGGCACCGGTAGGGTTGTTGGGAGTGGCGAGGATCACCAGGTCGTCGGGGGCGATGCTTCTCGCCAGGACAGTGCAGTCGAGAGCGAAATCGTCCTTCTCGACCATCGCCAGGGTGCTCGCCGTCATCCCGCTCAATGTCACCGCCCGCACGTAATCAACATAGGATGGCGTGGGTATCAGCGCCCTTTTGGTACCGAGGATGCGGGGCAACAGATAAAGCAGTTCGGTGGTTCCATTGCCGACCACCACCTGCTCTTCGGGGATACCGTGATATGTGGCAACAGCCTTGATGAACAGCGTGTTTTCTGGGTCGGGATAGTGCACCAGACCGGCAAGACTCCTGCTCATCATCGGCCTGAACCATTCGGGAGGACCAAGAGGGTTGATATTGGCGCTAAAATCGAGCACCTCACCCTTGTCGGCGGAAGCCTGACGAAGAATCTTGTGGATGTTGCCGCCATGTTCGAATGGGTGCATATCTAATCAGAGCTCAAGAGGAATAAGGAGAAAGAGATAAGGTCATGGCCACGGCGACCGCCGTTTCCGCCAGTTCGCACACAGCTCCCAGGGTATCACCGGTGGCACCACCGAGTTTTTTCAGGCACCAACGGGAAAAGAGTAGCAGCAGCAGGCCAAGTACCACGAAAATCGCCACGAGCTGGCCGGGAGCGACAACCATCGCAAAGAAAATCAGCGCCGCTGAAGCCAATAGAGCGGCTCTCCTGCTGTTACCGTAATAAAACAATGCCCCGAGGCCGCCTTCCTGTCTGGCATAGGGGAGAACGGCCATCATGATCAGAATGGCGCAGCGGCCGGCCAGCGCCATGAGAAAGAGGGTCTGAGAAAACAGCTCAGCCGAGACGCTGGAAAGAGCGGCAAATTTGGTCAAGAGGACCACGACCACCGCGACAATGCCCATGGCCCCGGCACGGCTGTCTTTCATGATCGCCAGGCTGGCCTCTCTGGAGCGCGAACTGAGCAGGCCGTCGGCGCTATCGGAAAGGCCATCGAGATGGAGAAATCCGGAAACCCCGGCGAGCATGGCCACGGCGACCATGGCAATGACGGGTTGCGGCAGCACGTATTGGCCACCACGGGCAAGGATCGCCACCATGGCACCGATCAGTGCGCCAACCATGATGAAATACGGCAGGCTGGCGGAAAAATGGTGGCCGTCATCCTCTGCCCGCCAAGAAATCGGCAGCAAGGTAAGAAAGCGCAGCGCCGTGCAAAATCTTGCCAGCGACAGCAATCCGCGCTTCCCGTCAGGATTCACCACCAGCCTCTCTCCCTATTTGTCGGCTGTAGCCACGGCGGCTTCAGCAAAGGTGGCCACCCGGCTGAGAATGGCAACCGCACCCTCGACAAGATTCATGGCCACGGCAGCTCCGGTCCCTTCGCCGAGCCGAAAATTGAGATCAAGCAACGGCTTTCTGCAGCCAAGCGCCTCCTGCATGGCCTGATGGCCGGGTTCCATGGAGCGATGCGAGAAGACGAGATAATCTTTGACAAAGGGCTCGATACGCGCGGCAATCAAGGCTGGGGCGGTGGAGATGAAACCGTCGATAACCACCGGTTTACGAAGCGCTGCGGCACCGAGAATCAAACCGGCAATGCCGCCGATTTCAAAGCCACCGATCTTGGCGAGGATATCGAGGCCGTCCTTGGCATCCGGTTTATTGATGGCCAAGGCTCGCTCTATCACCTTCACCTTGTGACGCACCTGTTCTGCATCAAGACCGGTACCCGGCCCGGTCAACGACTCGACGCTTTTACCGGTGCATACGGCGGCGATGGCGGTGGACGGCGTGGTATTGCCGATACCCATATCGCCGGTACCAAAGAGGTCGAAACGATCGCCAAGCTCAGTGGCGACATCTATACCCGACTCCACTGCGCGAGTGGCCATGGCCTTGCTCATCGCCGGCCCTAAGGCGATATTGGCGGTCCCCAATCCCACCTTTTTATTGATGATCTTGCCCGCTTCCGCCAAATGGCGAAGATCTGCGGCGACCCCCATGTCGACCACAAATACCTCAGCACCGGCCTGACCGGCCAGGGCATTGATTCCGGCGCCACCGCGTACGAAGTTGTGCACCATCTGTGGAGTCACCTCCTGCGGGTATTTGCTGACCTTTTCGGCAACCACGCCATGATCGCCGGCCATGGTGACGATGGCCTTGCGAGAAAGTTTCGGGTTGATGGTCCCGGTCATTCCGGCCAGGTCGATGGCGAGATCCATAAGATCGCCCAAGGCCCAATGGGGCATGGCCAACTGATCCAGCCTGGCCTTGGCCTCGCTTCGGCTGGCGCTGTCCTGAGGATAAATTTGGGCGAGGGTACGTTGCAGCAGACTCATGTTCACATTCCTTTGTGATGTTGCGGGAGGTTAAGATTACGGACACCCAACCCCGGAAATATTGATTTTACACATTATTTTTGAGATGAAGCGGTAGCCCGCAGCTGACCAATATGACTTCCTTGGCCTTCGCTGCGATGAGCTGGTTGCAAGTCCCCACCAGATCTCGGTAACGTCGGGCCAGAACATTATCGGGAACGATACCTAGCCCCACTTCGTTGGTAACACAAATCAGCGTGCCTTGGTAGGCTTCGGTGGCGGCTAACCACTTGTCACAGGCCGCAGTCACCACATCATCGTCAATCGTCGTTGAGGCGCTTTCAGCATAATAGAGCAGGTTGTTGACCCACAGGGTAAGGCAGTCAATGATCACCACCTGAAACTGTTCGGCTGGCGTGGGAAAGAGACTTGCCAGCTCTCTCTCGCACTCAATCGTCTCCCAACCACGACCGCTGCGTTCCCGCTGATGCCGTTCTACCCGCTCGCTCATCTCTCCATCGATCACCGGGCAAGTGGCGACAAACAATTTACGGCCTCCGATGCCCTCGGCCCTTTTTAAGGCCAGGGAACTCTTGCCGCTACGTGCCCCGCCGGTGAACAAGATCACTTCCGCCATACATTTATCCCTTGCAGTTCAAAGAGGTGAGCACTGCCCCGTGGGAATACAGGGAGAGGCTGGTTAAGCTCCCCAAGGTGATCTCAAACAACAGATATTTTTCCCAGGGCAGAGCCAAGGCCAGGCAAAGCAGATGGCGAACAACACCTCCATGGGTAACCACCACCAGCGAATCTCCTTCAGCTGTCGTTAGGCTCCGCCAAAACGCGGCCATCCGATCATAAAACAGCGCCAGGCTTTCCCCTCCAGGGAAGGTGAAATCGGCAGCCCCTGCCGCCCAGGCAGCCACGGATTGATCATCTGAAGCGACAATCTCGGAAAAGCTTTTGCCCTCCCAGGCGCCGAAATCCACCTCGCGCAGCTCGTCTTGGAACTGACAAGGCGCGGTCAACTCAAGGGCTTCCAGACTTTGTCGGCAACGGCGCATGGGACTGCACAAGACAGCATCAACGCGGAGGCCGCGAAAAGTAGCGGCGAGGACACGCATCTGCTCTCGGCCGAGAGGGCTTAGGCCCGGATAGCTGCTGCCGATATAGCGCCCGTGGCAACCGACATCACCATGGCGGACCAGATACAGTTGTTTAGTTGCTCCCATTGCCGTTCTCTTTCTGCAACCATTGGTCGATGCCATCGTTTGTCCCTAAAATTCAAGGAATCTGCATACCGCAAATGAGGCGTCGATGCAACCTTGATGGTCAGCCCTGCCTGCCTATCAGTTTTCCGCAGCAATGACAGCAAAAATCCGGGCAAAACGCAATAAGGTGCGTCAATCAGGCCGAATCAGCCATCCTTCAGGAAAGAATCCTTTCAGCGGGGTAGCGTCTCCATCATCTCCTGGGCGAGGCGTTGTGCCTCGCCCAGCTGCTCCTTGTCGATGACGGTTTCTAGATAGTCCCGAGCAGCCTTGGCCGGGCGGTGTCCACCGGCGGCGGCGATGTTCAGCCAGGCGTAAGCCTTGCCGACATCAACGCCCTCAACACCACGACCGGTGGCATACATAATGCCGACATTGTACTGCGCCACCGGCAATCCACCCCTTGCTGCCATGAGAAAATAGGAGCCGCCCTTGTCGATGTCCTGTTCCACACCTTTGCCGAGGAAATAGAGAAAGCCCAATTCGTTTTGCGCCTCGACATTGCCGTTTTCGGCGGCTTGGGTGTACCAATGGATAGCCTTGGCGTAGTTTTTAGGAAGCCCGGCGCCGAGGAGAAACGCCTGACCAACCAACTGCTCCGAAACAGCACTGCTCTGTCCATTGACCGCTGCCTGATGGAGAAGACGAAAGGCCCGATTGATATCCTTGGGAGCGCCCATCCCCTTGAACAACATGCCACCACTGACATATTGGGCCTCGGCATCGCCCAATTCCGCAGCCTGCAGGTAGAGCTGCAAGGCCTTGGCGTAGTTCTGTTCCCCGCCACTGCCGTAATAGAATTCCCTGGCACGGCCCTTGAGGGCGCTTGTCGACTCAGCGGCAGACAAAGGGTCGCCGCCAAGTGCGATGAGTGTAGCCAGGAGCAGGATCGCCAACACTCCTTTCATTGCCGCCTCTGTATTTTGTTGCCCATGCCTTTTCAGCCGGAGATTTCGGCAAGAAGGTCGCGGGCAAAATATAGATGAGGATCAAGGGTCAAGGCCAAGGTCAAAAATTCTTTCGCCTCCCCGGTTTTGCCGAGACGATGGTAGTTGACGCCGATGTTGGCATAGTCGATGGCCGAGGCCGGGTTAAGGGTCACCGCCCGGCGAAAATGAACGATAGCCTGCTCATGTTCGCCGAGTTTATAGTAACACACCCCAAGGGTATTATGGATATCCGGTCGTTCCTCGTCGGAGACTAAGCCTTCCTGGAGAATGTTTATGGCCTCTTTGTAGCGGCCAAGGTCGCGAAGACACGTCCCCTTGTAGGAGAGAATATAGGGGAGGTCCTCGGCTTGCGGCTCTAGAGACAAAGCTTTGTCGAAATAAAGCAGTGCCTCCTCTGCATGTCCCATGGAGGCGAGATTGCGCCCTCGATAGAATTCAAGGTAGTAGGCACCCGGCAGTAATTTCTCCATCCGGGCCAATTTGGTATCCAAAATCTCTGGGTCATCGACCAGTTCGACCAGCAGCTTGGCAGAAAACAGCCCAACATCGCTAATCATCGATCGCTCGCGGAAATGAGCCCCGGGAACAATGGTGTACAGTGCGGGAATCTGTAGCTGTGGGTGGGTGACATCGATTATTAGTACATCCCGACCGATTTTCGCCAGCGCCTTTATGCAGTTGTCGATTTCCACCTTGAGATTGGTGTCGCTGATATCGACCATGTCAGCAAGGCTCACCACTGACGGCGCCCCAGTGAGGTAGTGAACTTCGCTCATCGCCAGAGGTTTGG
>CAYSON010000036.1:0-12986 GCA_964432635.1 uncultured Desulfopila sp. | reverse complement strand
CGCATCCTCATCGAGGTGCAGGGACGGCCGCGTTTCATTATCCGCGAAACCATCGGCGCTGCCGAGCAGCGTTCCGCCTCCCGTGGCTGATCCACCCGTTGTCGCCGGCAGCCGTGAGCCAGCCCGGCTGATTGTCAATGCCGATGATTTCGGCATCTCCCCTCGTATCAACGAGGGTATCCTCCAGGCGCACCGTCAGGGGATCGTTACCGCCACTTCGCTGATGGCGGTTGGTGATGCTTTTGATGAGGGGGTGCAACTCCTGCGTTCCTGCCCGTCACTTGATGTCGGCGTGCACTTGACTCTGGTCGGTGCCCGCCCGTTGCGGCCGGCACCTTCCCTGGTTGGCGCGGACGGGTGCTTCCTCGAGGATTTTGGGGTCTTTGTGCGACGCTGGTTGCAGGGAGGGGTGAGGCTTGTCGAGGTGGAAGGCGAGTGGCGGGCACAGATTGAACGTATCCTGACAAGTGGCATTCATCCGAGCCATCTCGACAGCCATCAGCATCTGCACTGTCTGCCCGGGTTGGCCGCCCTGAGCCAGTTGCTTGCTGAACACTATGGGATTGCTTGGGTGCGCGTGCCGCTGGAATCGCCGCAAATCTGGCTGCGCTCTGCTTTACCTGGCCTTGGTCGCGGCGTCGCTGGTGCCACCCTTCACTGCTGCTGGTTGCTGGCCCGCCTTGCCGGAGCCAAGAAGCCGCGCAAGAGCACCCCGCGCTTCCTCGGCTTTCACGACGGGGGACGCCTCGACCATAGCCGCCTGCAGCGTCTGCTCTGCAGCTTGCAGCCAGGCGAGGTCTACGAGTTGATGTGCCACCCTGGCCTGACCCCCGACGAGCCGCAACTGCGACACTGGCAGTATGGGCACCAAGGAGAGCTTGAAGCCTTAACTGCGCCGTCTCTTGGTGAGGAACTCGCCACCCTCGGGGTACGCCTCTGCCGCTTCACCGATCTTGCTTTCTGAAAGGCAGTAGTTGCAGGCACCATCCACCCTTATTTCTTTTGCTCAGATCTTCTCGCCGACGTAGAGGTAGTGGCTCACCCAGGTGGCCGAGGCCAGCGGCGTTTCTTCGCTCACCCGGAACCCCGCGCCGCTGATAGCGGCACGGTAGGTTTCCGCGGCCTCGATGTGCGGTCGGTCCCCCTTGGTGAGGCCGACCAGCCGGACCGAGACGGTTTCCTGCGCCATGATCGCCCAGTATTTCCAGCGCGGCCGATCAACCACCTCCTTGACCAGCAGCCTTCCCCCCGGCCGCAACAGGCGGAAACAGTGGCCGAGGATCTCCTCCCAGATATGCCGCTTGACGGCATAGAGCACATCGACAATGGAGAGGAAGTCAAAGGAAGCATCGGCAAACGACGCCAGATCCCGGGAGGAAAAGTCGACCCTGGCGCCGCCGATGCGGCGGGCCCTCTCGATCTTGGCGGCATCGTGGTCGATGCCCTGCAAACGCAAGCGGCAGCGCGACTGGTCAAGGGCGAGAAGATTGAGGAGCAGGCCATGGCCGCAGCCAATATCCAGCACCGCGCCTTCCGCCGGAAAGCGTGCCAACAGGGCCTCGAACGGGCAGGTCAACACCCTGCAGGCGACATGGGCGCGGGTTTTGAGCGGCTCCCCGCCATAGAGTGTCCAGGCTGTTCCGATCAAACGATAATGCATTGCGGTTCCTTTTGGTTTTAGACCACCACTGCGCCGGCGGGGTTCTTACCTTATTTCTCGGCCTCTCTGTGGTCCCCCAATACCATGAATGACCTCCTCAGGCAAAGAGGTTATATAGTGGGACGCAAGCGACCTGTAAAAGGGGTCAGCAGTAAAATAAGATTTCCATCTTTCCATATCTATTTTGACTCTGACCCCTTTGGGAATTTTCATCGCTAATCGATGGAGAATCCGGTAGCGTAGCGCTTGCGTCGGCCCTGACGCCTCGGCTTGAGTGTACCAACAAACACATGATGATAAGAAACTGATGACAGAAAATACTACAGACCTGAACGCTTTGGGGTGGACACACTGGTTCGAGGCGCAAGCAAATCGTGCCGAGGGTGAGGTATGCGCCCGGGTGGCGGCCGTCGATCGCCATATGCTGCTGTTGCTGGACGGGACGGGAAGCTTTCGCGCCAAGCTTGCCGGGAGCTATCTTTTTCACAACCAGGGGCGGCTTATGCCCTGTGTTGGCGATTGGGTGGTGGTGACACGGCAACCGGGCGACGACATGGCCTTGGTGCAGGGGCGGCTAGCGCGGCAAACCTTTCTCAGACGCAGGGCGGCGGGGGAGGATGGCACGGAGCAGATGATCGCCGCCAACATAAACTGCGTCTTCATCGTTCAATCCTGCCATTACGACTTCAACCTCAAGCGGCTGCAGCGTTATTTGGTCATGGTTGGCGATGGCGGCGCCGAACCCCGCGTGGTGCTGACCAAAACCGATCTGGTGTCGCCGGAGGTGCTGGCCGCGCAGCTGGAGGCGCTGGAGCAGTTCGGCCTCGCCCAGCCGGTCTTGGCCTTAAGCAGCGTCAGCGGCGATGGCGTCAAGGAACTCGAAGACACCCTGCAGGAGGGGAAGACCTATTGTTTCGTCGGTTCCTCGGGGGTCGGCAAGAGCACCTTGATCAACCATCTGCTCGGCCGTGCCCGCCTTGAAACCCGAGCGGTCAGCGATAGCGGTGAGGGCCGGCACACCACCGTGCGCCGCGAGCTGATCGTGCTTGAGGGTGGCGCCCTGGTCATCGACAATCCAGGTATGCGCGAGTTCGGCATTGTTGCCGGCGAAAATGGCCTTTCTGCCGGCTTCGCCGAGCTGTCGCGCCTTGCCGCCATCTGTCGTTATCGGGACTGCAGCCATAGCGGTGAACCCGGCTGCGCCGTTCAGGCGGCCCTCGACTCCGGCGAGCTTGCCCAGGAGTATGTCGATAACTATCGCAAGCTCAAGGGTGAGTCGGAGTTTTTTCAGCTCTCCCATGCCGACAAGAGGAAGAAGGATCGCGACTTTGGGAAGTTCCTCAAAACCGCTAAGAAAACAATGCGGAAATAGCGGCACGGCTCGAAGAATCTGGCAAATTAATGAAGCAGACCGGGAACATCCGGATGAGAATGGAGAAAACCTCTACAATGGACAAAGAAAAATTGCTTATTCGTGAAGAAAATCAAACAGATACCGCAGGCATTGGCGAAGTGACCGTCGCCGCGTTCAAGACGCTCGCCATCAGCAGCCATACCGAACATTTCATCGTCGATGCCTTGCGTGCCGCCGGGGCATTGACCGTTTCCCTGGTGGCCGAGGTCGACGGCCGTCTGGTTGGCCACCTCGCCCTGTCGCCGGTGACCATCGCCGGTGCCACTGCCCAGTGGTATGGTCTGGGACCGATCTCGGTTTCACCGGAGATGCAGCGACAAGGCATCGGCAAGGCGCTGATCGAAGAAGGCTTGTCTCGCCTCAGACAGCTTGGGGGCGGGGGCTGTTGCCTGGTGGGACATCCCGACTATTACCGCCGCTTCGGGTTTGTCAATGTCGATGGCCTTGGTTTGACCGGCGTCCCACCGGAGGTGTTCTTCGCCCTCTCCTTCGATGGCTTCATGCCGCGAGGGGAGGTGGTCTTTCATCCCGGGTTTCAGGCAACCGGTTTGTAAAACAGATCGATCATCGTTTTGGTTGGTCACCTCTTTGCACTATCCTTGTGGGTTTCCTATGGACGATCAAGAGAAAAGAAACGCTATAGAGGAGTTCTCTCGCCTGGCCGCAGCCTTTGACGACACCCTGGCCCTTCCCGCCGAGGTCGTGCTCTTTCGGCCGTTTGCTGATGCCTGGTCGATCGTCGAGCAAGTGATGCACTGCGCCGATTTTGATATCGCCAATTTCCATCGCTATCGCTGGGGGATTGTCTCGCCAGGGACGACAGTGCTCTCTTTTGACGGCAGCTGGACCGCGCGCCTGCACTACCAGAGCACCGACCTCGCCTTGGCAATCGGGGCGATCAAGGCGGTGCGCATGCTGATGGCCGACCATTTGTGCCAAAATGTCGGCGAGGATTGGACCCGGCCTCGTTATATCTTTGCCGACGGCAGCGGTTTTACCCTTGAGGAGGGGGTGCTCCACTATATCCGTCATGTCGCCTTTCACCGCCAGCTGATCGACCGCAATATCCGCATGTTCGCGGCGGAAACCGAGAGCGGCAAAGGGTAATGACACAACCTGGCCTGCGTCATGAAGATGACGCGAAGGTGGTGGTCGAGGGGTTGTTGCACAGCCTCCGTCCACCCGATCGCCAGCCGCCGCGTCTGGCCTCGTTGAACGAAAAACAGGAGGCGGTGATCGCGGCTTTTCATCTATACCTCTGTTTCAGCGGTGGTTCGGTCAACCGCGACTTCGCCTGCCAGGTACTCGAAGAGTGGTGGCTGCCTGATAGCCTTTTCCGGCGGAGGAGTCATGAGTCGATCTAAGGAAAAACATCACCGAGGAGGGATTGCGATGACCGTTGCTCGTCTCAGGCTGCATCTGTGGCGATGCATCACCTGGAGCGCACTGATTCTGGCTGCCGCCACCTCATCCCTGGCCAGCCAGGATGCCGGCGGCGACTTTCTGGTCAAGCAATCCTGCCCGGCCTATCAGAGTTTTCGCAAGGCCACTAACCCGGGGTCGCTGATGGTGCGGCCGGGGGAGCGCTATGCCATCGTCGAGGTCAACAAGGCCGAGGACATTGGCTGGGTGCGGGTACGGGCAGGCGGTGGTGAGCCACGCTGGGTGGCGGTGGAGTGCGGCACTCCCCTTGACCTGCGGCTCGGTGGCAAGACCAAGTCGGTCGAAGCCGTGAGCTGTGACCGGCCCGAGCAGTATGACAGCTTCGTTCTTGCCCTGACCTGGCAGCCTGGGTTCTGCGAGCATTATCACTATCAAGGGAGAAAGCCCGAGTGCCAGGCCATGGCCCAGGGCAGGCTTGACATCTCTCACCTCACCCTGCACGGCCTCTGGCCCAACAAAGCCTCCTGCGGCAAGACCTACGGTCGATGCCCGGGAAAGGACATCAGCCTCAGCGCTGAGACGCTGGCCTATATTCGTCCGTGGATGCCGAATGCATATTTTGAGACGGCCTTTGCCAGCTACCAGTGGAAAAAACACGGACTCTGCCAGCAGCAGCTCGACGACGACAGCTATTTCCGCCGGGCGGTGGACTATGTCAAGCTGGTCAATGAGTCGGCGCTGGGCGCGTATATAACCGCCAATATCGGCGGCAGTATCGACAAGAACAAGTTTTACCGGCTGGTGTCCGAGAGCCTGGGCGAGTCGACCCGCCGCCAGGTGCAGCTGATTTGCGCCGGTCAACATCTTCAGGAAGTCCGCATCCGTCTGCCCCGTGACCTGAGGCCGGCAGCGACGCTTAAGGAACTGCTCGGCGACGGCGAAACAGAGGCGATGGCAAGCGATGGAGCGGAGTGTCGCGGCGACAGCATCGCTATCGAAAAAAGCGGCCCATAAGGGCGGAGCAGCGGTGCTGCTTAGGTAAACATCGCCCGGGGCAGCACCAGGGCGATCGCGGGAAAGACGGCGAGAATGAGCAGGCAGAGCAGCATCGCCCACCAGAAGGGCCAGATGCCGCGGAAGATGGTGGAGAGCGGCACCTCCGGGGCCACCCCCTTGACCACGAAGACGTTGATCCCCACCGGCGGACTGAGCAGCCCCATCTCAAGAACGATGACGATCATTACCCCAAACCAGATAGGGTCGTAGCCGAGCTGCATCATGGTTGGAAAGACCACCGGCAGGGTCAGTACCAGCATGGCAATACCCTCAAGAAAGGTGCCGAGTAGCACATAGGCGCCGAGAATCACCAAGAGAATGCCTGTGGGGCCGAGGGGCAGGGTGGTGAGCAGCGACACCACCTTACCGGGAATGGTGGATAGGGCCATGAAGGGAATAAAGACATGGGCGCCGATAAGGATCATAAAGGTCAGCGCCGTGGTGCGCAGGGTGTGGAGGATCACCGTGGCTAAGCCCGGACCGTCGAGCTTGCGGCGCAGCAGGGCGACGATCAGGGTGAGAAAGGCGCCGACCCCGGCCGCTTCCTCCGGGGTCATCACCCCGCCGTAGAGGCCGCCGATGGTGGTGACAACAATTGCCACGAAGACCCAGGCGCGACGCAGGCTTCCCCAGCGCTGTGCACGATCGCTGCGCGGCCCGGCAGGGCCGATCTCAGGGCGCAGCCGGGTCCAGATGGCGATGGTGGCGAGAAAAAGCCCGGTGAGCAGCAGCCCCGGGAGAATCCCGGCAATAAAAAGCTTGGCGATTGAAGTTTCGGTGAGCACTGCATAGATGACAAATCCCGAGGACGGCGGAATGAGGTAGCCGAGGGTGCCGCCGGCGGCGACGCAGCCCGTGGCCAGGGCGTCATCGTAGCGGTAGCGCTTCATCTCCGGCAGGGCCACTCGCCCCATGGTCACTGCCGAGGCAAACGACGAGCCGCTCAGGGCGGCGAAGCCGGCGCAGCCGACGATGGTGGTGGCGGCCAGCCCGCCGCGGCGATGGCCGACCCAGGCGAAGGCGGCCTCGTAGAGGTCGCGACTCATCCCGGAGACACCGGCCATATTGCCCATGAAGACAAAGAGCGGAATCACCGCCAGATCGATATAGCCGGCGATCTCAAAGCTCTCGCCGCTTAAGGTGGCCAGGGCTGCCGCCGGGCCGTTGATCAGCGCGATGCCGGTAAAGCCGACGATGAGCATGCACATGGCGATGGGCATGCGCAGGGCCATGAGCACGAAGAAGCAGGCCAGACCGATGGCACCGACCACGAGCGGGCTCATGATCGCTCTCTGTCGATGAGCTGCGGGTCGATCTCTTCGCCGTGCAGTAGCAGGGAGATCTCGACCAGCAGCACCAGGCCGTAGAGGGCCATGCCGCAGGCGAGGAGGAAATAGAAGGGAGCGTAGGGGATGGCCAGGGTCAGCGACCTCTCGCCATAACGGCCGGCCGAGAGTCCGCTAGCCGCAAGTCGCCAGGCAAGGATGGCGAGCATGATGGCCGCGCCGCCGCGCACCCCGATGTTGATCGCCCACAGGCCGCGCCGACCAAGAAAGTGGCTGAAGACCTCGATGGCTACCTGGCCGCCGCTGCGCGCGCTGTAGGCGGTGGCCAGGGCAATCATTGTCACCAAGAGCAGCTTGGCCAAGTCTCGGGCCCCGAAGATAGGTGCATTATAGAAATAGCGGAGGACGACGTCACCGACGATGAGCAGGATCAGGGCCATAAGGGCCGCGCCTCCCCCCCACAACGCCACCCCCCGCACCAGCCGATCAAAGGCCGACAGCCAGCGCCCCTGAGATCTCCGCTCAGGGTTTGATTGCCTTGAAGACGGCTCCACCATCGATACCTTTTGCCTCCAGCTTGGTCAGTTCGTTTTCGATCATCGGCGCCACTGCCGCGGCAAAGGCCACCTGCTCGTCCGGCGGCAGGGCGATGCGTTTAATCTCGCTGTCGCTTTCCGCCCTTTTAAGAGCCGCCACATCCGCTTCCGCCCAGACGGCGGCGGCGCGGCGGCTGAACTGGCGGCCGGTGAGATTGTCGAGGATGGCCTGGTGCTTGTCGCTCAACCCCTCCCAGCTTTTCTTGTTCATGGCAAGCATAACGATGGTCGACGGGCTGGGCAAAAGGTCGGTGACGTATTTACCCGGTTCGGCCAGGTTCCACGGCTGGTAGATGGCGCTGGCCTGAATGAGCACCGCATCGACGATGCCGGTGTTGAGGGCGTTATAGCTCTCGGTGATCGGCATGGTCACCGGCACCCCGCCCCAGGCCTGAACCGCGTCGGCCTCACCGGGAGAGCCGGTACGCACCTTCATGCCCCCCATGTCGGCAACCTTTGCCACCGGTCTGTCCCTGGTGATGAGCACCGTCGGCGACATCGCCCACAGGCCGAGGAGCTTGATGTCCTGGTATTCCCCCTGGAGATGGGGATCAAACGCCATCCACAGCTTGTCGGTGCCCTCGACCGCGTCCTTGTAGATGCCCGGCAAGGTCATCAGCTGGCTGCGGGGAAAGAGCTCTGCGGTGTAGCTGTGGATGCAGAAGGTAATGTCGGCGACTCCTTCCACCGCCCGCTTGTACTGCTGCACCGGGCCCTTGCCGAGGGCTCCGGCAGGGTGGATGGCGAGGGTCAGCTCGCCGCCGCTCTCCTTGGCCAGTTGTTCGGCGAGAGGGACGAAGACCTTCTCGTGCAGGGTATGCATGGGCGGCATGAAGTGGGCGAGTTTGAGTTCCTTGGCCAAGGCGGCGGGGCTGGCGAAGGCGAGAGAGAGCGCAGCCGCAAAAAGCAGGAGGCGAGGCGGCAGGAGCGGACGTATCATCGAATTCTCCTTGTAGAGATGGAAAAAAAAGGTCAAGCCAGGGTGGCCTCAGCGGAAGCGACACCTGTCAGGCTGCCATGGTCGATGGCCGTAGTCAGCGCTCGCAGGTCGTGGTCGAGGCGCCGGTCGCAGGTAAGAAGCGGTGAAATCGCCCGCACCTGGTAGAGCAGCTGGCGGCCGCTCACCGAAAATCGATCATGGTCGCGCAGGGCGGCAGCGTTGGAGAGGGCGATGAGCAGCGAGGCCAGCACCTGCTGCAGCAAGGTCACCACCTCGGTGCAGTTGAGGGCGGCGTTCTGGCCCATGCTCACCTTGTCCTGGTTGCCCGCCTCGGTGGGTCGCGACAGGGTGGTGTCCGGGGCGGAACGCTGCACCGCCAGGGCCGCCAAGGCGCTGCTGGTCAGCTGCAGCGCCTTGACCCCGCAGCCGTGATAACCGACCAGGGTCTCGGGCAGGCCGACGTTGAGGCGGGCATCGACCAGCAGGGCATATTGGCGGTCCATCAAATCGCTCACCGAGGCGGCGGCGATCTTGAGCAGGTCCATGGACAGGGCCACATGGCCGCCGTAGAAATTGCCGGCAAAAAGCATCTCACCCTTTTCCGGGTCAACCAGGGGGTTGTCGTTGACGCTGTTCAGTTCCCGCGCCAGCACCTCTTCCACCCAGGAGAGGGCGTCGCGGGCAGCGCCGATGACATGTGGGGCGCAGCGGATCGAATACGGGTCCTGGATGATGCGGCCCTCCTCCTTGCCCTGATCGATGAGGCGGCTGCCGGCGAGGGCGGCATTGATGGCGGCGCCGGCGCGGATTTGCCCGGGATGGTGCTTGAGCTGGTGGGCGAGGGGGGCAAAGGCCTGGGAGCGACCGTAGAGCACCTCGGCGGCGAGGGCGGTGGCCCGTTCGCAGGTGGAAAGCGTGGTGGCCAGGCGGTCGGCAACCAGGGTCGCCACAGCGGTCATCACCGCCGTACCATTCATAATCGCCAGCGACTCTTTGGGGACAAAAAGGTGCACCGCCAGGCCTTCTTGTTGCAAGGCCTCGGCCGCCGGGCAAACCTTGCCCTGGTAGTAGACCTCGCGCTCTCCGGCCAGCACCGCAGCGACATAGGACAGCGGGGTGAGGTCGCCGGAGGCGCCCACCGAACCGAGTGAGGGGATGAGCGGCACGATGTTGCGGTTGAGCAGGTCGCACAGGGCGCGGAGGAGTTCCGGCCGCACCGCCGAATAGCCCTTGGCCAGGCTGACCAGTCGGGCCAAGACCACCGCCCGGCCCTGTTCCAGGGAGAGCATCTCGCCCAGGCCGCAGCCGTGTTGGCGGATGATCTGGTAGGCGAACTCGGTGGTGTGCTGGGGGTCGATGGAGGTCCCCGAACTGTAACCGACCCCGGTGGACACCCCGTAGATCTTGTCGCCGGCGGACAACGACTGTTCGATGATCGTTCGTCCTTGCTGCAATTTGTCGAGATAGTGCGGTTGGCGTGACAGGTCGACAGGGCGGTGGGCTTTGGCCACCGCCAGCAGTTCGGCCAGGCTGACCGCGCCGTCATCGATTACGAGCGGTGGTACGGGGGAAGGAAGTCTTTCACCGTTCATGGCTGGTCGTCTCCTCTGCTGGGTAAGTGCCACCGGCAAAGATATTTTTGATTTCCTCCTTGGCCACCTTACCGCTGCCGGTGCGCGGCAGGGCGGCGGTAAAGTGCACCCGCTTGGGAATCTTGTAGGGGGCGAGCGTGCTCTTGAGGGCTACCAAAAGCGACTCCGCGGTGATTCGGACTTCCGGCCGCAGCACCACTAGGGCCGCCACCACCTCGCCGCGCACGGTGTCGGGCAGGCCCACCACTCCAGCCTCGGCCACCTCGGGCAAGGCCTCCAGGGCCTGCTCGACCTCGGCGGCGGAGACATTCTCGCCGCTGCTGATGATCAGATCGGATTTGCGGCCGACGAGATAGAGGAAGCCCTCGTCGTCACGCCGCCCCAGGTCGCCGGTGTGGAACCACCCGTGACGCAGGGCGTTGGCGTTGGCTTCGGGGTTGTGCCAGTAGCCGGAAAAGATGGTCGGGCCGTGGACGACAATCTCACCCACCGCTCCCGGTTCCACCTCGACATCGTTGTCGTCGACCAAGCGCACAGAGGTGTGAAAGACCTCCTTGCCGATGGAACCGGCCTTGCGCGTTGCATCGGCCAGTTCCAGGGCGGTGATGCGCTGGGTTTCGGTCATGCCATACCCTTGGGCGAAGACCACCCCCTTTTCCTGCTGATAGCGGCGGATCAGTTCCACCGGCATTGGCGCCCCCCCGGACATGAAGAAGCGCACCCGCGAGAAGTCGGCGCTGGCCCAGGCCGGGGCCTTGGCGAGCATGGCGAACATCGCCGGGACGGCGAAGAAAAAGGTGATGGCCTCCTTCTCGATGAGGTGGAGGATCTCTGAGGGGTTGTCGAAGCTTCTCAATACCAGCGAGCCGCCGGCGTAGAGCACCGGCAGAGCCGAGGCGGCCAGGGCGCCGATATGAAAGAGCGGGGCGACCACCAGCGAACGGGTGGCGGGGGTGAAGTGATAGCTGAGAAGGCTGTGCACCGCCCCGAAGAGAAGATTGCGGTGGCTGAGCAGGGCCCCTTTGAGGTTGCCGCTGGTGCCGGAGGTGTAGATGAGTAAAAGTGGATCGTTTTCGTCCACTGACCAGGTTTGTTGACCTGTGCGGTGGCTGTCGAAGGCAGGAGGGAAGGAGGCGAACAAATCTCCGTTGCCAAGCGACAGGCAATCAAAGGTGTGGGGGGTGAGGCTGAGGATGTTCTCCACCGTTCCCGCCCAAGGCTGGCCATGCACCAGCAGCTTGGGGGCGCTATCGCCGATGATCCGCGCCAGTTCCGGGGCCGTCAGCTGATGGTTGAGCGGTACCAGTACCGCCCCGATCCTGGCACAGGCAAAGAACAGCTGCAGAAAGGCGGGGCAATTGCCCATGAGCAGAGCGACCCGATCCCCTTTGGTGATGCCCGCCTGCAGCAGACCGCGCGCACCACTCTCCACCAGGAGGGCGAAGTCGCCATTATTGAGATGTTCTCCCTGAAAAGTGAGGCAGCTCTGCTGCGGATGCAAAAGCGCCCGCTTCTCCGGCCACTGGCCGAGGTTCAGGACCATTCGGCAGCCTCCCAGGTCTTGAAAATCAGGGTGACGAAGGTGCCGCCGGCGGCGATGCCGTTGATCAGGCCGTAGCGCAGGCGGGCTATATTCTGGTGTCCCGGGCGGACGAAATTGAGATCGGCGATGGGCTCGGACAGGCCGACGATCGGCGCCAGCTGCTGCTGGCGTAGGGCCAGGGCCATGGTTGCCGCGCGGATTGCCCCGGACGATAGCCCTTCGCCCAGGGCGCCTTTGAGGGCAACGATATACGGGCGATGCTTGCCAAAGACGTGGGTGAGAGCAGTTGCTTCAAGCCGGTCGAGGGCCGGGGCGCCGGCCGCCGAGGCGCAGACCACGTCGATATCGGCAGCGCTAATGTCTGCCGCCGCCAGGGCCCGCTTTATGGCGAGGATGACCCCTTCTGGGGACTCGGGCCAGCCGGTGGGCGTCGCCGGCGCCGCCGCCATGCCCCAAGCGACGATCTCGCAGTAGGGCTGCACTCCGCGTTGCCGAGCGCTTTCCTCGGTTTCGAGGCAGAGGACGCTCGCTCCTTCGCCGAGCACCAAGCCATTGGCGCGGCTATCGAAGGGGTAGGCCCCTTCCACGCCGCCGTCCTGGGGGGAGAGGGCGCGGAAGTGACTCAACACCTTGACGGCAAAGGGTGAGAGGATGTCTCCGCCACCGGAGAATATGGCCTCGGCCCGGCCGCCCCGCAACTCGGCGGCAGCATAGGCCAAGGCGGTCTCCACCGCCACCTCGCGGTGGTTGACGGTGGTGTTGATGCCGCGCACGCCGAGCTCGATGGCCAAGTGCCCGGCCGGGGCGTTCATCACCGTGTTGGGTACGAGAATGGGGTTAACCCGACGCGGCCCCTCGGTGAACAGCACCTTGCCGAAGGTGGCGGCGACGTCGGTGCCGCCAAAGCAGGTGCCGAGGATGACACCGATGCGGTCGCGGTTGTCCGCGGTGATGGGAAGTCCGGCGTCTTCGCCGGCCATGCGCGCCGCCGCCGCCACCAGCTGCGAGAGGCGATCCATGCGGCGCACCGTGGCCGGGCGGATAAAGTCTTGGGCCCTGAAACCGTTGACCTGGGCGGCAAGTCTGCTGCCGCTCTCGCCGCAGTCGAAAAGGGTGAGGGGACCGATGCCGCACCTGCCGGAAAAAAGACTTGTTGCGAACTCGCTCTTGCCGAGGCCGAGAGGCGAGACCATACCGATGCCGGTGACGACGATTGGCCTCGTCATGATAATCGCTCCCCGTGGTAGCGGCCAAAGAGCAGAGCGGTGTTGTTGCCACCGAAGGCAAAGGAGTTGGAGAGGACCACCCGCAGGTCGGCATCCCTCGCCCCCTCGCTGACGTAGTCGAGGTCGCAGCCTGGGTCGGGCTCGCGGTGATTGATGGTCGGGGGGATAAAGCGGTGGTGCAGGGCAAGCAGGCTGACCACCGCCTCGATGGCTCCGGCCGCTCCCAGGGTGTGGCCGGTCATGGCCTTGGTGGAACTGACCGGCAGCCGCAGGGCGTAAGCTCCGAACAG
>CAYSON010000035.1:0-13002 GCA_964432635.1 uncultured Desulfopila sp. | reverse complement strand
CAGGGTGTCTTCCAGGTGGGGATTGAACATTTTGCGGTCGATGGCGCGGATTTTAACGATCTCCTCGCCGGTGATAAAGCGCAGGGCGTCAAAGAGATGGACGGCGGTGTGAAAGATGACGCCGCCGCCGGCAACCTCGGGCTGCGTCAGCCAGGGCAGGGTCGAGGGCTCGAGACGTTGGCAGGCAAAGAGGGAGAAGAGCCTCCCGAACGAGGGGAGGACATCACGTAATCTTTTGATAACACTGTTGTATCGCAAGGTTTGGGCAACGGTCAGAGGAAGATCGGCGTCCTCGAACATGGCCACCAGTCGCCGGCCCTGGTCAAGGTTGGTGGTCAGGGGCTTTTCCAGGAGCAGCGGCTTTCCTGCCGCTACGCAGAGCCGACCAAGTTCCTCATTTAAGTTGGGGGTGGCGGCGCTGATCACCGCATCGACCAGGTTCGAGACAACCAGTTCGCGCCAATCGGCAAAATAGGCGGCACCCCAGGCCTCGGCCTGCTCCTTACCCTCGGCGGAGCGCCTGCTGATTGCCGTCAGCTGCAGACGGTCGCCGACATCGTTCTGCAGATGCGCGGCATAGCGGCTACCGTGCTTGCCGGTTCCGATAAGTCCGACACGAATCGCCTTGCCCATATTACCTCCCCGACGAAAAGATTTCCTGCCCGCCCTGCCGGCCACTGGATGGTGACCGGCAGGGCAGTGAGGCTACCGCCCTTTTCTCAGTTCAGGTCCGCCCTTGGCGCCCACTAGCGCCATGCCGCGCGTGCGGCGCGACCAGATCCTGATCGCCGCTTGAAAGACATCCCAATCCCTGATCGCCGCAACACCCTGTTTTTCCAACGCCAGCTCGGTTTTCTCGATCATCTTCACCCTCCACAGGTCTGAAGCGTCGCCGGCACGGAGGCAAAGAAAAGGCCCCCGAACCACGACAAGTTGGTCCGGGGGCCCTGATTTCACCGCAGACATTACGCCCTTCTCCCTGATCCACGGGGAGAACGACTCAGCTGTCAGGGCAGGTATTCTGACTTCCGGCTCCTCCTACTCATCGCGCCTTCCCGCAGCCAAAGCGGCAGTGGCCATGCGATTTTCGTCCCCGGTTACAGCGGCGGGCCCGCTCCGGACTTACACCGGATTCCCTGGTGTGTCTTGCGACACCCTGACACTTCCCGTTGTAGCCGGATTTTCTCTAGACGTCAACGATCAAGTGGCGAGGCGGCGCTTCATCCCCTGTCCTCTGCCTGCTGCCTGCGTATTTCGGCAAGCATTTCGCGGCCGCCGGCAGCAAGGATGGCCTGGCCGAGGTGATTCCCGAGCGCCTGCGGATGCTCGGCCGGGCCGGTCTCGGTCATCTGCAGCAGCTCTTTACCGTCGAGGCTGGCCAGGCCGGCGGTCAGGGTCAGTTGACCATCCCCGAGCACGGCATGGCCAAAGGCGGGAATACTGCAGCCGCCTTCAAGCGTCTTGAGAAAGGCGCGCTCAGCCAGCAAACCGGTTTCACTCTCCTGGTTGTTGAGGCAGGCGCGGATCGCCGCCTCCTTGTCGGCGGGCAGCGAGGTTGCCGCTTCGATGGCAATGCAGCCCTGGCCCACCGGGGGCACGAACTGGGCGATATCGAACTCCTTGACGATCATTTCCTCATAACCCATGCGCTTGACCCCGGCATAGGCAAGGAGCAGACCATCGCAAGCCCCCTCTTCCATCTTGCGAATTCGCGTCTGCAGGTTGCCGCGCATCTCGACGATGTGAACATGCGGATAATAGCGGCGCAAAAAAGCACGCCGTCGCACCGACGAGGTCCCCACCACCAGGGGGCGAGTGGCGTCGTCGATATTGATGGCGCGATCCCGGCCGACAAGGACATCGTTGACCTTTTCCCGGGCGGTATAGGCGATCAGGGTAAAACCCGGCGGCAGCCTTGACTGCATATCCTTGGCGCTGTGCACGGCGATATCGGTGAGTCCGGCCGCCAGCTGCTCCTCCAACTCGGCAGTAAACACCCCTTTGCTGCCGATCTTGGCAATGGAGGTGTCGAGGATGCGATCCCCCACCGTCTCCATCGCCGCCAGCCGGCTCTCCATGCCGCTTGCCGCCAAGGCCGCCGCCACCGCTTCCGTCTGCCACATGGCAAGCTTACTCTTTCGTGTTCCTATGGTAATCATATAAGCGTCAAAACCACTATTTATTCTTTATATTCAAAAAGATAGGCACGACAACCAGCGCCTCGCGCCACGCTTGCCGGAAACTTTCGCCGCCCTGGCGGCGGCGACCATTGCCTCGGCACCGGCAAAGTCGTATCATACCACTATGCGACTCCTTCTCTACAACATACGCTACGGCACCGGCCATAAAAACGGCTACCATTTGCCCCTGCCCTTTGCCGGATTTTTCAAGCGGACCACGGTCAACCTGCAGCGTATCATCAATTTTATCGCCTCGGTCAACCCGGATATCGTCGCCCTGGTGGAGGTCGACTCCGGCTCCTACCGCAGCGGATATTTGTGCCAGGCCCAGGCCATCGCCGATTGCCTGGGGTATAATTACATCGTCGAGAGCAAATACCGCAACAACTCCCTGGCCCAAAAGGTGCCGGTTCTGCGCCGCCAATCCAACGCCATCCTCACCAAACAGAACATCGAAGACTATCGTTTCCACTATTTCGAGCAAGGTATGAAGCGGCTGATCATCGAGACCAATTTCCGCACCGTGGCCGTCTTCATCGTCCACCTGTCGCTGAAATACCGTCATCGCCAGAACCAACTAGAACAGCTGCACAGCCTCATCCGCGAGGTCGACAAGGATGTGATCATCGCCGGCGATTTCAATACCTTCTGGGGCAGTCGCGAGCTCAATCTCTTTCTCGCCGCCACTGGTCTGAAAAACGCCAACGGCAGCAACGTCCCCTCACACCCCAGCCACGCGCCACAACGGCAGATCGACTTCATTCTGCACAGCCCGGGCATTCGCATCGACACCTTCTACATTCCCGAGGTGCGGCTCTCTGATCACTCGCCCCTGGTCTGCGACTTCTCCTGCATGTTTTCCTGAAGCGGCGGCAAACGCACGGTAAAGGCGCTGCCCTGGTGCAAGTCACTGGCAACTGTTGCCGTGCCGCCGTGCGCCTCGACCACCGCCCGCACATAGCTGAGGCCGAGCCCCAGTCCCTTTTGCGAGCGACTGCGGTCGCCACGGTACAACCGCTCCCAGATCCGTCCCTGTTCGCTTAGGGAGATGCCCATGCCGTTATCGCTGAACCTTACCTCGACACCGCCCTGCACCGGCCCGGCGACGATCTTCACCCAGCCACCGTCCCGCCCGTATTTGATGGCATTATCGAGGAGATTGGCCCACACCTGGGCGATGCGGGTCTCGTCGACCCAAGCCAGCAGCGGCTCGGTCACGCCTAGCTCAACGGTGATGTTGCGCTCCTCGGCCACGTATTCGTAGAGGGTGAGCACCTGCTCAAGGCTTGCCGTGAGATCGCATTGTTGCCGCTCGAGCCGCATGGTTCCCGATTCCGCCTCGGCGACACTCATCATGATGCGCAGCATGGCAAGCACCCGTTCCGACTCTTCGAGGCAATCGGACAAGGCCTCGCGCAGCCGACCTGGATCGTTCTCCGCCTGCAGCCCGTATTCCGCCACCGAACGCAGCCTGGTCATCGGCGTGCGCAGATCGTGGGCAACATTATCGAGGGACTGCTGCATCTCCACCACCAGCCGCCGATTGTGGCGAATCAGTTGGTTGATCCGCTGGTATAGACCGTCCAGCTCCGGGCCATTGCCCCACTCCGGCAGCATGGTCTCGGTTGGCCGTTGCATGAGGCGGTCGATGAGCTCCCGGCTTTTGCCCAAGGGGGCAAGACTCAACTTGACCTGTAACAGGACGAGCGGCCAGAGGAGAACGCCGCTGAGCAGCACCAGGAGCAGAGCGGTGCGCCAAAAGCGTACAAAGAGCGCATGGCTTTGCCGGCCGTCCTTGCCAGCCTGGATGGCCACGCCGTTATCGAACCGCCGCACAATGACGGTGAGCGGCCCTTCCACCCCCGCCACCGACAACCACATCCCGGCCTGGTCCGGGCTCATTTCGACAAAACCGCGGAAATTGCTGGTCGGCACCTCGGCGCCTACCAGCAGCAGTTGTTCACCCTCATAGGCCACGCGGACAAAGGTCAGGCCCGGGGGCAGGTTCTCGGTCTGCGGCAGGGGCCCGGAATGACGCGGCAGTGCGCGGTGCATGGCCAGGTAGAGATCAAGGAGACGCTCGGACTCGGCTTGCTCAAGACGGTGCAGATGGTCCCGCGCCATAATCAGGAACAGCAAGGCCAGCAGGGCGCCGCCGCACCACAGCAGAAGAAAGAGCGGCAACGCCTTTCTGCATCGCGGCCAGGCCCAATCCTCACTAGCGAGCCTTGAAAACATAGCCCATGCCCCGGACGGTATGGATCATCTTATCTTCGAAATCCTTGTCGATTTTGTTGCGCAAGCGGCACACCAGCACGTCGACGACATTGGTCTGGGGATCGAAGGAGTAGTCGTAGACCCGCTCGAGAATAGCGGTTTTCGACAGAACGATCCCGGGATGACGCATCATGTATTCAAGCAGCCCATATTCCTTGGCGGGCAGGTCGATTTTTTGTCCGGCCCGATAGATTTCATGCTTGAGCAGGTCCATTTCAAGATCGCCGACCTTGAGCAGCATCGGCTGACTGTTCTTCTTGTCGCGGCGGATCAGGGCCTGCACCCGGGCCAACAGCTCGCTGAAGGAAAAGGGCTTGACCATGTAGTCGTCGCCGCCGCGCTGCAAACCTTGAATGCGATCATCCACCGACTGTTTGGCGCTGAGGATGAGCACCGGGGTGTAAATGTTGCGACGGCGCATGGTCTCGATCAGGGTCAGTCCGTCGATGCCCGGCAACATCAGGTCAACCACGGCGGCATCATAGGACACGCTGAGAACGAGGTGCAGGGCGCCGTCCCCGTCGCCGCGCACGTCGACGCTGAAACCGGCCTCCTTCAAGCCTTTTTCGAGAAACGAGGCAATCTTGCCGTCGTCTTCAACCACCAGGATACGCATGGTTCTCCCCGCCTTCCCTGACCTTTAAGCCTTGCCCGACCTCAGGGCGATCACCGAGCAGTTACGACCGGTAGCGTCGCTGCCGTTTTTGGTGGCGCGCCGGTAGGAAAAGTAAGCATCGCTGCAACAGGTGCAACGGCCGCTGACGGAGATGCCCTGCGGCAACAGCCCGGCTCGTTGCAGCTGCATCGCCGTGATGCGCCAGAAGTCGAAGTGGTTGGCGTTTACCCTGAAGGGCAGGAAATCATCCGGCAACTCCTTGCGATAGTTGATGAATTCTGCGCAGCACGGGCCGAGCGAAGGACTGATCACCGCCTGCAGCCTGCGGGGGTCGCTGCCGTAGGAAGCGGTCATGGTCGCCACCACCCGTTCGACAATGCCGGCGACGCTGCCGCGCCAGCCGCAATGGATGGCGGCGATCACCGCCTGCTGAGGATCAAAGAGCAGCACCGCCTGGCAATCGGCCTGTTGCACGGTTAAACCGACTCCGGGAAGAGCGGTGATCAGGGCATCGACCCCGTCGATCTCTGCATCCCAGCTGGGCGCCTCGGTCAAACAATAGATCTCGGCACCGTGCACCTGCCGGGCGGTGAGCAGGGCCGGGACCTCCATGGCCACTCGCACCCGCGCCCGGTTCTCGGCCACCGTCTCGGCCCGGTCACCCACCTGCGAGCCGACATTGAGCGACGCGTACAGACCCTCGCCAACTCCACCATGGCGGCAAAACATGGTATAATCACATCGACTCCCGGAATCGGCGAGGAAAAAGCCACGCTCGTTCGAAACCTGATTTATTGTCCCTATTTCCTGCACAAACCACCTCGTTTTTTGGTTGCTGCCGGTTGCTGTTACCCTGGCTGCGCAGAAAGGTAAAGCAGCGCTGATATCAGAGCAAGGAAAAAGGAGGGCAGGGTCGGCAAACGTGGTATAGTCCCGGAACCGGCCAAGTGCCGCCCGCCGACCACGACCAAGCCCTGTTGATCTCCCCACCACCTGATGCGCCGAACCCATGAAGCCCACCATCATCATTACCGCCTTTGGCACCTCTCCGGCAGCTCTCGACGCCTACCGCCTTATCGACAGTGCCATTGTCAGCCACTTTCACGGGTTCGATATCCGCTGGTGCTACTCCGCGCGAGGAAAGAAAACGATAAGCGATAAGCGCTACCCCGGACCACCACAGGTGCTGGCCAACCTTGCCGCGGCCGGGGTCAGCCGTGCCGTGGTGCAACATCTGCTGCTCCTCCCGGGTCGTGAGTTCCACGAGATGCAAAGCATCTTCAACACCTCGCCCATCGCTTGTTTCCCGGGGATGCCGCTGCTCTGTGCGCCGGAGGACCACCACACCCTCGGCGACCTCCTCAAAGCAACCATAGCCGACCGCCCCGACAAGGCCATACTCTTGCTCGGCCACGGCACTGCTCACCCCACCTGGACTACCTACTACTGCCTGCAGACCCTGCTGCGCCGCCGCTTTGGGAAGCGGATCTTTGTCGGTGCCCTCGAAAACTATCCCGATTCATCAACACTGCCGCAAGAGATCAGGGACGAGGGCTTCACCGAGGTCTGTCTCATTCCCCTGGTGCTGGTCGCCGCCACCCACTTTTATCGTGACATGATCGGCGATCATCCCGCCTCGTGGACCAGCCGCCTGGCACAGAGCTGCTTGGCCGTTGAGGTGGTCGAGCACGGCCTGGCCCAGTTCCCGGGCTTTACCGACGTGCTGGTTCGCCATATCGAGGCCGCCCTGCAACTCATCGACCATCGCTGACGGTCTTGCCTGCATTCACAGGGGACATCCCGCCGACAAAGGGAAAACTGACGGCGACCAAAAGATAGAGGCCGACGGCCACAGCCAGAACAGCATTGAAGCCGTATTGCATGGCCATGAGGGTAGCAGCCATGGACCCGATCACCGAGGCGCAACCGTTGATGCCCCAGGCCCACGGTGCCGCTCCCCCGGGCGGCAGTCGTGCCAAGGCCAGGGGAAAAGGCATGCCCATGAACAGCGCCAGCGGGGCGATGGCGATGACGGCAAGAACCATGCGCCCCGCTAGGCCAAGATGCGCCCAAAACGAAAAGGCCTGTTCCGCCAGCAGCAGATAGAGCAGACCGAAGAGGACGATCATGGCCACCGCCACGGCGAGGAGGGCGTGCGAGCGATGTCCGTTGCCGGCGAGGCGTTGCGTCACCATGCTGCCGATGCCGGCGAAGACAAGAAAGGAAGCGACAACCACGCTCACCGCGTAGACCGGATGATGGAGAAAACGCATGAATTTTTGAATACAGGCGATTTCCACCATCATAAAGGCAAGGCCCGTGGCAAAAAAATAGACAACCAGCCACTTGCGGCCGGCACTCAACGACAGGTCGCGACCATTTTTGGAAAGCAGCAGCAGGGGGCTGAGAATGAGCAGAACCGCCCCCAGTACAGCGATAACCAGGACCACCACGAGGATGAGGTAGCCTGACTCCATCAGCGCGGCACCGCCACTGTGCCGCAAACGCAGCACCTCGGCACCACTTGACCACTTGAAAAAGTGATGGAAGTAGGGACGATCGTCGCTCGCCGGGGTCACGTTATATTTATAGGCGGCAATAAAGGCGGCCGCATCCTCGCCCATCAGCGCCCGCACCCCGTTGGCAAGTGTCGGCTCCGACAAGAGATTGTAACGATTAGCCGCCTCGCTCTCAATCCCCGGCCCATGGACTATGTCGAAAGAGCGCTGCCGGCAAAAGGTGCGGAGGCGGTCAAGTTCCACCGCCGAGATTTTCTCCCTGGTAACGATCAAGGTGGATGTCTGCCACCCTCGGATCAGTACAAGATGCTCCGCCACCTTATCGACCCCACGGAGGCGAAGGGCCTCGGTTGCCGTCGCCACCAGTTTCAGGCTGTCGCGGGGCGGATTTTTCAGCCACCGGGTGATCGCCACCATTCCCCGGGGTCCGAGTCGGTCAAGACTTTCGCCTATCGCGTCGATGGTATAGAGATAATTTTCCTTGAGTGCGTGGAGGCCGGCTGCCGAAGGGAGAAAGGAATCGACCAGGGCCATTTGTATCAGATCGAATTGTTCACGGCTCTGCTGCAGGTAGTCGCGAAAGTCGCCGACATGGATACGGAGATCGCCGGCAAGCAAGTAGCCGGAATATTGCGCATAGTCGTGTTGCAGCAGGTGCACCATCTGCGGGTTGAGCTCAACCGCGGTCACCTCGGGAATGCGGTGATAGCGGGCCTGGAGAACATCCTGACCGCCGCCGAGGCCAAGGATGAGCACCTTTTCCGCTCGCCGCAAGTGATAGGGCAGCGCCGAGGTCATCTGGTCGAGGTAATCGAGTTGCTCGCGATGGATCGCACCCTTGGTGATCACCGAGAGCCCATCGCCGTTGGTAAAGACCGCTTTCTGAGGCAGGGGTTCACGAACTGAGACGAGGCTTGTCCCGGGGGCGTGGCGAAACGGTACCAATGGACTGTCGACAACGGTCAATACGCCGAAAGGACTAAATAACTCCTCTTCCACCACAGTGCCCGCCACTTGCAAAGCCTGTTGCAGCGGCTTGTAGGGTGACGGACGCAGCGATTGGCCGAGGTTGCCGGCGGCAAGAACGCCACAGAGAACAGAGCACAGCACGGCACCGGCCCAACGCCGCCGAAAAGACAGTTCGAACAACGAGATGGCGGCAGCCAGCAGGCCTAGGGCGGAAATGATTGTCACCAGGGAAGTCGGGGTGACCTGCCAGAGCAGCCAGAGCACCGCCAGACAGCCCAGCCCGGCGCCGATCAGGTCAAACCCATACACCCGACCCACTTCCCGTCGATAAACGGAGAGGATTATGCCAATGGCCAGGGCCCCGAAGAAAAAGGGGCCGATGAACAGCAGCAGCAGGAGCCCCAGATAAAGACTCTGCCGCAAATCCCAAAAGAGTTCGAGGCCATTGAAGGGAACCCCTTGCCCGAGTTGGAATGCCAGCGGCGCGGATACCCCGAACAACACCAGGCACAACCAATAAACCGGGGCATGATGCCGATGCAGCCATTCCTCGCCCACGGCAAGAAACGATCCGCTGGCCCCGTAGCCAAGCAGGGCCAGGCTGATCACCATGTAGGCAAAGTGATGAAAATGAATGACGGAAAAGAGATGCATCAGGCAGATCTCGTACGCCAAGAGAGCCGCCGAAATCAGCGCGATGGAAAGAAGCGGAGGGCGCCTGTTCATGGCGACCGTCCAGCATTTCCGGTCAGGGGCACGAAGACCACCGGCAGGATCTGGCGGCTGGTCAAACCGCCTTGGTCGTCCTTGACCAACAGCAGCAATTGTTGGGTTTGAAAACCACTGCCGACAGGAATGATCATCCGCCCTCCAGCCGCCAATTGCTCGATCAACGGCGGTGGCACATGACTGGAAGCAGCGGTGACGATGATTCCCTGGTAGGGTCCATGCTCGTTCCACCCATAGTAGCCGTCGCCAGCGCGACTGCGCACTACTTGTCCTTGTGGTAACCGCTGTAGTTTCTCCTTGGCTTCTGCGGCCAGCGGGGCGATGATCTCCAGGGTGTAAACCTCCGCTCCGAGCCAGGCCAGGATCGCCGCCTGATAGGCGGAACCGGTGCCCACCTCGAGGACCCTGTCCCCCGGCTCGACCGCCAGCAAGTCGGTCATCAGGGCAACGATATAGGGTTGGGAAATGGTCTGCCCATAGCCGATCGGCAGCGGCCGATTCTCGTAAGCGGCATCACGGCGCTCCTCCGGAACGAAGAGGTGGCGCGGCACCGCCGCCATCGCCGCCATGACCCGCGGGTCGAGTTGCTGCCTGTCGATATAGCTTCTCGTGTCCTGGACGTCCTTTTCGATCAGGCGGACCATGCCTTCCCGCACCTCCCGGAATGGATCGGCGGTTTCGGCATAGCCGGGGAAGGCGGACAACAGGAGAAGAATCAGGCAAGAAATGGCATGCATCTCGATCTCCCTCGGAAATACCATGGTGAAACGCTCATAGAGGACGAGTTGTTATCTATCATAGGCGCTCACGCCTGGTCGCGCAAGAGAGCAGAGAGCTCTGCCTGTGGCGGCAGGAGGTTACTGATCCACAAACACGCGCCCGTATTGCTCGAGACGGAAATCAAAGATGGTGTAGGTGGAGTTGTCCTGCCTGCGCCGCTTATAAAGGGCCGTCGCCCCGATGGCCCGGTTGGCGGCGTTGGAGGGAGAGGTCAGGGACACCGTGTCAATGGTTCGGCCGAAAAGCTGCACGCGGTGACGTCGCGGGAGGTTCTCGTCGATAAGTTCGAGGGCAAGTTGATGTTCTGCCAGTTGCCGGCGAAAGAGGTATTCCGGACCGTTCCTACTGTTGCCGCCGGTAAACACCACCATCTCCACGCTGGGGTGGGCACGCACGACCCCGATCAGGTCACGCAGACAGATGTCCTGCATGGTGGCATCGGAGGCATCCATCCGTTCACGGCGACAGGACGCGACGATGTCACAGATACCGATTTTGTGGTGTTCAAGAAAAGCCAAGCGCTGCGCCACCGCCTCCGCCGAATTGTCATAGCGCAACTGGAGGGAAAACAGGTGGTCGAACACCGGCCACAACTGTCCGTCGCAACTGCCGTAACAAAAGTCGACATCCTTTTCACGCAATTTGCCCAGGGAGAAACGCGGCGGCGGCAGGGTGCCGACGATCAGCTTGACCGCCCCCTCGGGGATTGAGGGCGGATAGGGGTGGCTGTGCCAAAAAATAGACGCTCCCTCCTTGCAGAATGAACTGGTTACCCCTTCACCGGGGAATTGGAAAAGATCTCGGCGAGGCTGTTGTCGACCACATAGATGCAGATTTCTTTCGCCCCCTGGCGCGAATAGCGATGCTTCTTCTGCAGGTTGTCGATCATAAAGGTGACGTCGCTCTGGATCTTCTTGTCGTAGGTACGAAACTGGTCGAGATCAAAGTCCTTGACCGCCCTCCGAAAATTCTCATTTTTAAGGAAGGGATCGAGAACCTTCTCCTTGAGGTTGTAGGTGTAACGCTCATAAAGGTGCAGGTAGAGCGAGGTTTCGGTGATGGTCAGCCCGTCGCGCAAAATCTCCTGGGGCAAGGCCGAGGTGGTGTAGGATTTTTGGACGTTGTGGCGAAAGCCCACGGCCGCTCGCGGCTCGATCTGCAGTCGCGACTCCAGCCTTCTGAAAAAATCTTCGCTGATTTCAAGACGTTCCCCGGTGAATTCGCAGGTCTCCACCGAGCCGATCTCGAAATTGACGGCAAAGATATAGTTGATGATCTCCCGCGAAATCTGCTCTTCGTTATAATAGTAGAGGGATTCCTTGACCTCCTGCAGCACGGTGAAATTGTACATCCGCAACAGCGAGTCGAGAAAGCCCATGGGCAGGATGTTGCGATCCTCCTTGCAGTACTTGCGAAAGAACTTGCCGAGCATCGACATGTCGATGAGCTTGTCGTCGCGGGCATAGGTTGAATAAAACTCGTTGAACAGCCGGATCGAGTCACGACCCGACAACCCCTTCCAGCCGTCCTTTTCCGACTCCGAAATGATCCGCTGCCGCCGTTTGGCGGTGAATTCGGAGACATCTTCCTCCTTGAGCCATTCGGGGATATAGCCGGTAAAGATTTCCATTTTGAGGAGCTGCAGATTGGTGTCGCAGTACATCTCGTATTTTTCCGGTTTGTTGATCCACTCCTCCATGGCCTCGGATTTGGTGCGCAGGCGGGTAGCAATGATCACCCGGGCGAAATTGTGGAGAACCCGGGGCAGAAAACTCTCGTCGATATGTTTGCCGAAATTTTCCCGATAGATATCAACTTCCGTCTGCAAATCGAGAACATAGGGGATATTGATGTACTCGACGCGGTCGGTGAAGGCCTGCAACTCATCAAGCATCTTCTTATCTTCGGGATTCATCAGGGCAAAGAGCAGGGAGTTGACCCGCTCTTCGATATCCTCGACCTTGTGCACCCCGTCGCTGATGATGTTGTGCAGTTCCATCAACCGCTCGGTGTTGTTCGATTTAATATCCATCAGGGCGTAGATGCCGTCGTTGGTCTTGGCGTAACGAGAGTAGATATAACTGACATGCTTACTGCCGGAGAGGACAGTATCGAGCTTTTTCTGCAGCACCTCGTTGGTGAGCACAACCCTGCTGAGCGGTTTATCGCCAGGATTGAACACCGATACCCCTTCCCCGAGGCGACGATTATAGACATAAGGGCGGGCAAAGACACACTCCATGACCTTGTATGGATCATGGAATTTCTTCAACAACTCCCGGTACAAGGACACACAGATGGTGCAAGGTTCCTCGTGGAAGATCCACTCGTATTTTTTTTCGGTGAAAAGCTGCCATTTGAACTCGTCGTTTTCAAAGAGGTCATCGAAGAATTGGCGACGGATCTCCTTGGGAATAAGCAGCAGGGGATTATCATGGCTCGGACATGGAGCGTCAAAGAAGCCGCCAAGATCCGTGTTTAGGCCACAGGCACTTTTCATTTCGGTAGCCAGTTCGGTCTTACCCTCGTTTTCCAGGACCCAGGCAAGCTTTTCGGTAAGCGAATTAAGGCTGTGCACTCCACCCACCAGATGGTCCTGCTTGAGACGCCACACCACCTCATAGCGGCATCCTTGCGGGCAGTTGGCATACTCTTCGAACTTCTGCAGCAGGTTGTTGAGAAAAGTCGATTTGCCGCTACCGTGCGGGCCGTCAAAGATATAGATTTTGTTCTGCTTGGCCCCGACCTTGAAGCTATCGACATGACGCAAGAGGCGGTTGGCAAAGAGTCGGTCGGCAAAAAAGGCCCGATCGGCTCCGTCCACAAAGAGCTTGCTGCAGTCATATTTCATAAAGCCGATGGATTCCGGGTCGGCGCCGTATTCATCGATGCCGTCACAGACCAGAGAATCGATCATGTCGGTATAGACCTG
>CAYSON010000034.1:935-13020 GCA_964432635.1 uncultured Desulfopila sp. | reverse complement strand
AACATCGCCAAGCTCTTTCGCACCACCGCCGAGGCCGAGCGCATCCATGCCGAAGGTCACCTCAAGGCCCTGGAGATGATCCATTCCACCGCCGAGAACCTGCAATCGGCCATCGACGGTGAGACCTTCGAGTTCACCAAGATGTACCCACCGATGGTCGAATTGGCCCAGGCCGACGGCCATAAGGCCAAGACCATGTTCAAGTTTGCCGTTGATGCCGAAGAGGTGCATGCCAAGATCTACAAAGAGGCCCTGGCGGCGGTCAAAGCCGGCAAGGATATGGCCACCGCTGATTTCTATCTCTGCCCGGTGTGCGGTTATATCGAAGTCGGCAAGGCCCCGGAGAAATGTCCGGTGTGCGGTGCCCTGGCAAAGATCTTTGTCAAGGTCGACTGATTTCTTTTTCTTCCCGGCGGCAGGCACGGCCACTTCCCGGCGGCCTGCCGCCCACCTCGCTTTTCTAGCCGAGGTGCTTTTCCCGTAACAACTTCTTATTGATCTTGCCGACGCTGGTCTTGTCGATGGCGGTGACGTACTGCACCTGCAGCAGCAGGCCGAGTTTGCTCATCAAGCCCTTGTCGATAAAGGCCTTGACGTGGTTGACCATCTTCTTGGGCGATGGCTCGGCCTGTCCCTCCTTGAGGACGATCAGGGCCAGAGGCCGTTCGCCCCACTTGTCGTCGGCGGAGCCGATCACCGCCACCTCGCTTACCGCCGGGTGGAGGTTGATGATGTCCTCCAACTCCAGTGACGATAACCACTCACCGCCGACCTTGATCACGTCCTTGAGGCGGTCGGTGATAGTGATATAGCCGCTGTCATCGAGGCGGGCGACGTCGCCGGTATGGAGATGGCCCTCCCGCCACAGGTTCTCCGAATTGCGGCCATCCTTCCAGTAGCCCTGGGTCAGCCACGGCGCCCGCACCACCAGTTCGCCGACGGCGGCGCCGTCCCGGGCCACATCGCGCATCTCCTCGTCGACCACCCGCAACTGCACCAAGGGCAGGGGGCGGCCGGTCTTGCAGCGGATCTCTACTTCCTCCTCCCGGCTCAACCCGCTCCTGTCGACTTGCGCCAAGGTCAGCACCGGGCAGGTCTCGGACATGCCGTAACCGGAGAAAATGTCGATGCCCTTGTCGAGCCCGGCGGCGCACATTTTCCTCGGTAGGGCCGCCCCGCCGATTACCACCTTCCAGCGCGACAGGTCGGTAGTGGCGTAGTCCGGGCAGGCCATGAGCATATGGAGGATGGTCGGCACGCAGTGGGAGAAGGTTACCCCTTCCCGGGCGATAAGCTGCAGCAGAGCCGAGGGCAGATACTTGCCGGGGTAGACCTGTTTGACTCCCAGGCTGGTGGCGATAAAGGGAAAGCCCCAGGCGTGGACATGGAACATCGGGGTGATCGGCATGTAGACGTCTTGCTGGTGCAGCCGGCCTTGTTCGGCGGGGGTGCCCAGGGCGGCAAGGGTGCCCAGGGTGTGCAGCACCAGCTGGCGGTGGCTGAAGTAGACCCCCTTGGGCATGCCGGTGGTGCCAGTGGTGTAGAAGGTGGTGGCGCGGGTGTTCTCGTCGAAGTCGGCGAAGGGGAAGACCGGGTCGGCGGCGGCGAGCAGTTCTTCGTACTCCCCGGCCAGGGGCAGGGAGGTCGTCGGCGCCTCTGCCTCGTCGCTCAGCAGCACGAACTTCTTGACCGTGTCGATGCGTCCCTTGATCTGTTCGAGGATGGGCAAGAATTCACCGTTGACCAGCAGCACGTCGTCTTCGGCGTGGTCGATGGTGTAGATGATCTGTTCCGGCGACAGACGAATATTGACGGTGTGCAGCACCGCCCCGAGCATGGGCACGGCAAAGTAGCATTCAAGGTAGCGGTGGCTGTCCCAGTCCATCACCGCCACGGTATCGCCCGGCCCAACGCCAAGTTTGCTCAGGGCCCCGGCGAGGCGGTGCACCCTGGTGCGGAAGTCGCCATAGGTCATGCGCTTCTGGTGGCGGTAGACGATCTCCTGGTCGGGGTTGTCGACTACCGGAGCAAGAAAGAGGTTTTTGATGAGCAGCGGATAGTCGTAGGCGGATGGGGTTTTCCTGATGAGGTTCATGGGGGGGAGTCTCCGTTCTTGGTTAAGTTCTCGGGAAAAAAGTGGGCACGGGCCAGGCGCGAGGTGGTACTGGTCATGGTCAGCACCTTTTCGGCAAGGTCTCGGGGAAGGGAGCCTGTGCCGCAGGAAGGGGCGATAAGGGTTTGTGCTGCCAGCTGTTCCTCGGAAAAGCCAAGGGCGGCTAAACGGTGCAATTGTTCCAGCCAGCGGCGGAAAAGGGTCGGGGCTGATTCGTCGGCCACTGTCTGCGGATCGCCGGTGGGAATGATGCCCCAGGCGAGTACTCCGCCGCGGCCAAGGAAGGCGCAGAGCTCCTCGCGGTAAAGAAGGAAATTGTCGAAATAGGTGTAGGCGTCGAAGCTGATAATATCGGCGGGGGAGGACAGCGCCGGTCCCCAGTCACCATTGGCGCAAATATGCAGGCCGGCGAGGCCGCCACCGCCCTTGATCGCCGCCAGCAGGGCAGAGGTGGTTTCTATCGCCGTTTCTCGGCTGACCCCGGTAAAGCCGGAAGAGCCGAACCCGACCAGTCCCGGTTCGTCGACGAAGACGATCGGCGGAACGGCCTCGCAGAAGGGGGCGAGTTGCCCTACCTGCCAAGCCGCCTTGGCGGCAAGGAGTCGCACCAGCATGTCGCGCAGGTTGTCGTCGTGGAGGATCGGTCGACCGTGGGAATCGCTGACACCGATGCCTACGGTCATCGCTCCGGTGATCTGCCCCTTGACCGAAAAACTTGCGGCCGGACGGTGCGCCAGGTAATCGAGGAAGGTGAAAAACCACTTGGCGGTGGCGGGGGAAAGGTGAAAGCGTTCCGGAATCAAGGTCGGCGAGGCGGTTTCCAGGCTGAGGGCGTCATCGTAGAAGGCGGCCATTGCTGCAGGGAAGCTGGCGTCGCCGGTGTCAATCGTCGTCTTGCCGTTCTCGTCGCTGAGACCGGGGAAACCGTCGAGAAACTGGCGCACCATGCCCTCTCCGGGGAGTCTAGGCAGCTGCGGCCACAGGGGGATTTCCGGGCTGTGCTGGGCGATGAGGCGCATTGCCTGCTGATGATCGACAAGCGGCAGGCTGCCAATGAGAATCGGGCGACAAGCTGGTAGCAACATGGAACCTCACGGGGACAAGGTGGTGCGATCGGCCCTGGGGAAGCCTCTTGCCGACTATTGATGGCTATGGCGAATGGTAAACGGCGCGACCAGCCTCGTCAAGCGTGCCGGCGGATCAGGCGAGCTCGACCAGGGGAGTTTTTACCGCAAGGGTATTACCATTTTCAGCCATTCTATGCTATTGTCATGGTCGCAGAAAATGTGTCCACCCCGGCTCCCCATAGAGATTTAACAAAGGATCATTTACCATGAAGCAATTCCGCAACAGTCTATTGGTTGCTCTGTTGGCTGCGCTCCTTGTTGTCCTCGTCGGTGTGCCGGCAAGAGCCGAGTTTCAGAAGACCAAGATCGCCGTGCTCGATTTTGAAATGATCGGCGACAAGATGGAGACGGCCTCGATGGGGGCGATCATCTCCGAATGGTTTATCACCGGCATCGTCAAGAGCGGTCGCTTTGACGTGGTGGAGCGGGCCATGCTGCAGAAAATCCTCTCCGAACAAAAGCTCGGCACCTCCGGCATGATCGACGAACAGAGCGCCGCAGCCCTCGGCAAGGTGCTCGGGGTCAAGGCGATCATCTCCGGCTCGCTGCTCAAGTTGCAGGACTCCATCGACATCAACTCGCGGGTGATCAGCGTTGAGAGCGGCTCGATCATCGCCGCCGAAAACATCCGCAGTTCCGGGAAAAGCGACCTGCATGCTCTAGTCGCGGAGTTGATCGGCCGCATTCTCCTCAACTTTCCCTTGACCGGCTACGTGGTCAAAAAGGGGGACAAGACGGCGATCATCGACCTCGGCCTCGACTCCGGCTTGACCGCTGGCACCGAGTTCATCGTCTACCGTGAGGGCGAGGTGATCAAGCATCCCAAAACCGGCGAGGTACTTGATGTCGAGCAAATCAATACTGGGCGGTTGCGCATCACCAAGGTGAGCAAGAACGTGGCCGAGGGCACCATTGTCAGCGAGGAAAACAACGGTGGCATTCAGTACGGCCAGATGGTCAAGAGTGCCAAGAAGGAAGCGCCCCCCGATAAAGGCAAGGAGAAAGGCAACGGCGGCGAGCAGCGCAGCGCCGTCGCCCCTCCGGCCGCTGAAGCCCCGGTCCCACCGGTCAAGTCCGAGGCCAAGCCCGAGGACCGGAGCGAATCCGCCGCCAAGACCTCTGCCCCGCCTGCCAAAGCGGCACCGCCGGCAAAGGCTGGTAAGGTCAAGGCGGAAAAGAAAAAGGTCGAAACCGAAGCGCCTGCTCCCGCTGCCCCCGTCCCTGCCCCGCTGCCCCCGCCGCCCAAGGCCGAGGCGAAAGCGACCGGGGTTTTGAAGGTGGCGATTTTCCCCTGGGTGCTGCGTGGCGATGGCGGCACCTTTGCCGGAATCCTCGCCGACCGCATTCAGTACCACTTGGCCGATGCCCCGGGGTTGGTGCTGGCCGCATCCTCCTACCAGCTGAAAAATGTCGCTGCCTTCGGCGCCGCACGGGCCGAGGCCTACTTTCGCGGGTCCGATCCCAACCTTGAGGAGTTGCGCAAAAAAGGCAAGGAGCTCGGGGTGGCCGTGGCGGTGGTCGGCACATTACACGTTCATTGCCGCTACGCCGACGAGTGTACCCTGCGCTCCATCGAGGCCTATGTGATCGAGCTGGAGAGTGGGGCGATGAGCAAGGAAACCGGCCTGTCCGACGCCTATGCCAAGGAAGGCATCAACAGCGCCGTGGCCAAGGCCATCAAGGGGTTTGCCGCCGCTCGCCGGTAAGGGGGGCCGCCGACACCTGTGCCGGCAGATGGCGGAGCGTAGGCCATAGTCGGGCTTCGGCCGAAGGATTCCTCTCACCTCGCTGGAGCTGACGAACGGTGCTGCAAAAACGTCCCTTCCTGGTATTGGCGGAAGGCGAGGTCGAGTTCCTCTGTGCTATTCATGACGATCGGTCCCTGCCAGGCAATAGGCTGGCGCAGGGGCTTGCCGCTGATGAAGAGAACGCGCAGCCCGCTGGCGCCGGCTCTGGCAACGAAGTCACCACCGTCGCCGAAATGGATCAAGGTCCTGTTGTCGTGCTCCTTGCCGGTCGCCGTGCCAAAGCTCCCCGATCCGCCGATGATGTAGGCCATGACGCAGTGGCCGGGCGTGGTCGGGTGGTGCAGAATGGCGTTCGCGGGCAGGGTGAAGTCAAGGTATTCCGGCTCGGTGCTTACCCCGCTCACCGGGCCGCTGATAGTGCCGACACGCCCGCAGATGAGTTTCACCGTCCCCCCGCCGTCAAGCTGAACTTCCGGAACCTCGGCCGCGGTGATGGTGCGGTAGCGGGGCGGGCACATTTTCTCGGCCGCCGGCAGATTGAGCCAGAGTTGAAAGCCGTGCATCGCCCCGTGCTCGTCGCCGCGCGGCATCTCTTGATGGATGATGCCGCCGCCGGCGGTCATCCACTGGATGTCGCCGCCGCTGATGACACCGCGGTTGCCGAGGCTGTCGCCGTGCTCGACCTCGCCCCTCAACATATAGGTGATGGTATCGATCCCGCGGTGCGGGTGCCAGGGGAAGCCGGCGCGATAATCGGCCGGGGTGTCGGAGCGGAAGTCGTCGAAGAGCAGGAAGGGATCGGTCTGCTCCGGGCTCTGGAAACCGAAGCCGCGGCGGAGATGAACGCCTGCCCCCTCGATGGTGGCGATGCTTTTGCGGGTAGCGGTGATTTCACGGGGTGTAGTCATCTTCTCCTCCCATTCCCTGGCCTGGTTGTTGTTTGTGTAAGGGTCAGCGCGCCTGGGCGAGCACCTCAAGCACCTGCGCAATATCGGCCGCGGTGTGCGCGGCGTTGATCTGAAAGCGGATGGTTTCGTCCCCCTTGGGCACCACCGGGTAGGTGAGGCCGACCACCAGGATGCCGGCGGCAAAGAGGCGTGCCACCAGCATGTGGGTTTTGGCGGTGTCGCGGACGAGAAGCGGTACCACCGGATGGGGCCCGGCAATGGACTCCAGGCCGAGGTCGGCCAGGCCCTGGCGGAACTGGTGGGTGCGCTCGGCGAGGATGGCCAGGCGCCTCTTGCCCTCCTCGCCGTCGCAGATATTTATGGCGGTTTCGGCGGCGGCGCAGTCGGCGACGCTCAAGGGGTTGGTGTAGATATAGGTATCGGCCTTCTGGCGCACCGCCTCCACCAGGGTATGGCTGCCGGCGATGAAGCCACCGTTGACCCCGAAGGCCTTGCCGAAGGTGCCGATGATGATGTCTGGGGATGTGCCGCAAAAGTCGCTGGTACCGCGGCCACTGGCGCCATAGGCGCCGATGCCGTGCGAGTCGTCGACGACGGTGATCACCCCGTCACCAAAGCGTGGGTGATAATCGGCGACGATCTCCTCAATCTCGCCAATTGGGGCGAAGTCGCCGCGCATGCTGAAGATGCCGTCGAAGATCACCACCACCCGGGTGATCTCTGCGCCGACCTGGTCGAGGCAGCGGCGCAGGTCGGCCATGTCGTTGTGCCTGTAGATGGCCTTGTTGCTGTTGGGCACGCCGGCGATGCGCATGCCGCGGATGATCGAGTTGTGATTGAGCTGGTCGCCGATCCAGCAGGTGTTCTTGTTGGCGATGGTCAGGGCCAGGCCGCAGTTGGCGGTATAGGCGGAGTTGAAGATCTTGGCCGCCTTCTTGCCGACAAAACCGGCGATACGCTCCTCCAGCCTGGTGTGATAGCTGTAGGTACCGTCGATGAAGCGTACCGCTCCCGGGCCGACTCCACAGGCATGGGTGGCCCGGTCGGCGCTGCTTATCAGCTGGGGATGGTTGGAAAGCGAGAGGTAAGAGTTGGAGTTCATGCGCAAGAAGCGCTGGCTCTCTCCCTCCAAGGAATAGCGCGGGCCGAGAGCGCCCTCTGCGGGATGATAGGCGGTGATGATCCGTTCCGGTGGTTTGGCCCGCCCCTCGGCCCCCTGTTGCCGCAGTTCCTCAGCCAATGCCTGGTCGAGTTTTTCCAGTCCCATGTGTTTACTCCTTTTCCGCCCAGTGGAGGATGACCTTGCCCGATTGGCCGGAGCGCATCACCGTGAAGGCCTCGGCGAAGTCGCTGTAGGGAAAGCGGTGGGTGATCAGTTGGCTGATGTCGAGGCCGGTCTGGATCATCGTGGTCATCTTGTACCAGGTCTCGTACATCTCCCGGCCATAAATGCCCTTGATGGTCAGGCCGTTGAAAATCACCTTGTCCCAATCGATCGGCGTTGCCCCGGGGATGATGCCGAGCATGGCAATCTTGCCGCCATGGCACATATTGTCGAGAATGGCGTTTAGGGCGGCGGGATTGCCGGACATCTCCATGGCCACGTCAAAGCCCTCCTTCATTCCCAGTTCCTTTTGCACGGCAAGGAGGTTCTCCTCACTGACGTTGACGATGCGGGTTGCCCCGAGTCGGGCAGCGAGGTGCAGCCGATAAGGGTTGACGTCGGTGACCACCACGTGACGCGCTCCGGCATGGCGGGCGATGGCCGCGGCCATGCAGCCGATCGGGCCGGCTCCGGTGATAAGTACGTCCTCGCCGAGGATGTCGAAGGACAGGGCGGTATGTACGGCGTTGCCCAAGGGGTCAAAACAGGCAAGGATATCAAGGGGAATGTGGGGATCACAGAACCAGACATTGGTCACCGGGATACAGAGGTACTCGGCGTAGGCCCCCTGGCGATTGACCCCGACACCGCTGGTGTTCCTGCACAGGTGACGGCGACCGGCCAGACAGTTGCGGCAATGGCCGCAGACCAGGTGGCCTTCGCCGGATACCAGGTCACCGGGCTTGCAGTCGTGGACATTGTCGCCGACGCTGTCGATAATGCCGACGAATTCATGGCCGACGGGCATCGGCACCGGGATGGTGCGCTGCGCCCACTCATCCCAGTTAAAGATATGGACGTCGGTGCCGCAAATGGCGGTGCGGAGGATTTTGATCACCACGTCGTTCTTGCCGGGTGCGGGTTTGGGCACCTCCTCGAGCCACAACCCCGGTTCCCGCTTGGCCTTGACCAGCGCCTTCATGGTTTGCATTGTTTGGTCCTTTTGGTTGAAAAGAATTTGAGGGGAAAGTGGAAGGAAGATGGCTTTCACTCTAGCATATCGATCGTGAAAACTGTAGCTTCAGTTGCCAAGAGTCGCTTCCCTGTCGTCGCTTTTCGCCTTGACGTGGGCTGTCACCGGCGTCACGTTATTGCCCTGTGTCGACAGGTGGAGGAAGGGTGGCCTTGTGCCGAGGGGGACGAGGGTCGCAGAAACCATGGGCAGAGCAGCAAGAGGAGCGAAATGGGTACGGAAATTGAGGTCAGTTTTCCCGGCAATCTCAGGGTCGAGGCGAGACTCGGCGAGTTCGTGATCGCCACCGATCAACCGCAGAAGGCGGGCGGCGAGAATTCGGCGCCGACTCCGTTTGATCTGTTCGGCGCCTCCATCGCCACCTGCGCCGGCTATTTCGCGGTCAAGTTCTGTCGTACCCGCAATCTCGACACCGCCGGGATGAAGCTGACCATGGGCTACGAATGGGACAAGGAGCAAAAACGCTACCCCAAGATGACCCTGCGCCTGAGGCTCCCCGAAAATTTTCCGGAGAAATATAAAGAGGCGATCCTGCGTGCCATGGACCAATGCGCGGTCAAAGAGCATATCCAGCGCCCGCCCGAGTTTTGCCTTGAAGTGCTGGAGTTTTGATTATCATCCCTTATCAGAGGATTCTATCATGAACATTAAGCCTATTTTTCTTGCCGCCGCAATTGCTCTACTGCTTGGCGGCTGTACCCAGGAAACCCAGAACAAATTCGGTCGAGCCGTGCAGAATTGGACCGGCACCGACGGAGTGCTCGAGGTATATGCCGGAGACAAACTGGTCAAGCGCTTCCTCAAGATCGATAAGCTGACCACCGCCAGCGGTACCAGCAACAAGGAAGATCGCCCCTACCGCTTCGGCTACGGCATCCACGACACCAACCTCAACGGCGTGGCTGATCCCGGCGAGAAGAAGGTCTACTTCGAGTTCAGCGATTACTCGACTTCCTATATCTTCTATGAAAACCCGTTATAGCCGGCGGTTGCCGGCAAATGGCGGTGACCGAGATCTCCCAGCGGATGTCCTATGCGCACGGTGGTTTGCTGTGGCACCTTTTTCAGCCATTTTCCCGGGTGCTATGGAGAGACCCATGACTATTCTCATACATAAATATTTTAATGTGTAATCAATTAATTGGGTTGTTTTCTTAACGCTCCTTTTCTCATCCGTAGTTCCTGTTGTGCTTTTGCCTTGGCGGCGGTTTTTTGCCTGTGCTATATGTCAGCGAGAGAACAACGTGTTACATTGACGATGAGAAAGACTCTGCAGATGGAATTAAAGTTGCTCTGAAAAAAACGAAGTTGACTGACCGCCCCGGGCGACACCAATCGCGGTTGCCGCTGAGACGATCTTTTCCTCGCGGGGAGACTGGCGATGGCGCCGCTTTTTCATGCCGCAGGGGTTATCCGCCGTTTTGCTATGACTACAATTGCGGTTGGCTGCCTGGAACTATGAACTATATTCTGCTGTCACTGGCAATTCTTCTCGTTACCGGCTTGTCGCCGCTGCTGTTCTGCAAATTCCCGAAAGTCGCACGTTGGTCCTCTCCTTTTGGAGCTATCGTCGCCGCTATCTTTGGACTGTGCGGTGGTTTTTTCGCCGAGAGCGTTGACAAATCGATGTCCTGGGTTTGGCTGTATGTCTTTCCTCTGGAACTGGCGATCGACTCCTTGTCGCGGTTTTTTCTGCTGCCGATCTATCTGATTTGCCCCCTGGCGGCAATGTATGGGGCACGCTATTTTGGTGGGAAGAGTTGGAGCCTGCGAGTGGCGGTCAACGCCTCGTTCAGCGCCCTGCTCCAGGTGGCCATGGTCTTGGTGGTGGTGGCCGGAAATCTCCTTACCTTTGCATTGGCCTGGGAGGTGATGTCACTCGCCTCTTTCGTGCTGGTCCTCTACGAATATGAACAGGAGGAAACCCGCAAGGCCGCCTATCTCTTCTTGCTCTTCACCCAGGGCGGGGCCCTGCTGATTTTTGCCGCCTTCGCAGTCATCTCCACGCAGAGCGGCAGCTTTGCCTTCGACCAGGCCGCCGGGTTGTCAACCGCCATGAAAACCCTGGCGTTTCTGCTCGCCTTTTTGGGCTTTGCATCCAAGGCCGGGGCGATCCCGCTGCACCTCTGGTTGCCCCACGCCCACCCCGCGGCGCCCAGTCACGTTTCGGCGGTCCTCTCCGGGGTGATGTTGAAGATCGGTATTTACGGGGTGTTGCGGACCTCCTTTCTTCTCGGTATAGACAACGCGCTCTTCGGTTATATCATCCTCGGCGGCGGTATCGTTTCAGGCCTGCTCGGAGTCTTCTATGCTCTTGGCAAGCACAATTTTAAACGATTCCTCGCCTACTCCAGCATAGAGAATATCGGCATCATCCTCATCGGTATCGGTCTGGGGATGATCGGCGCGGCGCACGGAGACAGCCTTATGAGTGGTTTCGGCTTTGCCGGGGCCTTGTTGCATGTCCTCAACCATGCCTTGTTCAAGAGTTTGCTCTTTTTTGGTGCCGGAGCGGTGGCACGGCAAGCCGGGACCGTCCACATCGATTGGCTTGGAGGCCTGCTCAAGCGGATGCCGTGGACAGGCTCCTCGGTTTGCGTCGGTTCAGCCTCCATTTCCGGCCTGCCGCCCTTCAACGGCTTCGTCAGTGAATTCCTCATCTACCTCTCCGCTTTTCATGGGTTGGCGGCAACTTCATCCGCAGCTTTTCCAGCCATCGCCGCCATTGTCGCCTTGGCGGCAATTGGAGGTTTGGCCTTGTGCTCGTTCACCAAGGTGGTGGGTATCGTTTTTCTTGGTCAACCCCGCTCTGTTGGAGCGGCTGAGGCCAAGGAGTGTGGCGCTGCAATGACCGTACCGATGGCGCTCCTTGCCCTTTCCTGTCTTGTTATTGGGCTCGTGCCGCAACCGTTCATTTCCCTAGCCTTGGCGGCGTTGACCGATGTCATGGCCCCGACAAAAACCGTCCTTGCCGCAACCACCAAGGCCGGAAACAACCTGGCGTATGGAGTTCAGCTCTTTGTCTTGGCGTTTATTGTGGTGCTGGCGGTGAGAGGTCTTCTCTACCGCGGCAAAATGGTGACGCGGGGACCTACCTGGGGCTGCGCTTTTACCCGCCCCAGCACGCGGATGCAATATACCGGGGCCTCCTATGGTCGCAGCGTGATTAACTTTTTTCGACCAGCAGCGGTGATTCGGGAAAGCTCGATCCGCCTCACCGCCCTGTTCCCGGAACCCCGGCACTTTGCCGGCCGGGTGGACGATTTGGCCGAGTTCGGCATCTATCGCACCATCTCCCGGCCGCTGCTCAACGTGTTGGCCCGTTTTCACTGGATACAGCACGGCAACGTGCAGCTTTATATCGGCTATATCGTCGTGGCCATCCTTATCCTGGCCGTGGTGCTCTTGGTTTGAAACCGGCGGGGCACGTTTGCGCTCCTCGTGATAACAGGTTATGGAATCGATTTTTTCGACACTGCTGGCAATCATCTTGGCCCCGCTTTTTCCGGCAATTATTCTCAAGGTTAAGGCGTTTCTTGCCGGGAAGAAGGGGCCGCCCCTGCTGATCAAATACTTCACCTTGCGGAAGCTGCTCAGCAAAGGTTCGGTCTACGGCACCTGCAGTTCTCTGATCAGCCGCCTCGCACCCTCCCTGTGCTGTGCCGTTGCCTTTTTCGGCCTGTGCTGTCTGCCTCTGGCGGCGAGCAAGGCGCTGCTCGCCTTTCACGGCGACATCATCCTGGTTATTGCCCTCTTTGCTCTTGGGCGCTTTGCCATCATCATCGCCGCCCTTGACAGCGGCTCACCTTTTCAGGGTATGGGTGCGGCCCGC
>CAYSON010000034.1:0-925 GCA_964432635.1 uncultured Desulfopila sp. | reverse complement strand
CTTCGGCGAGGTCACCCTTTTTGCCATTGTCATCTTTCTCTCCCGCATGACCGGTTCTCTCAGCCTGACCGATTTCTTTTTCGCTGATTTCGCCTCGACTGGCACCAATGCCACCGGAGCTTTGTTACTGCTGCTCCATGTCGCCCTGTTCATGGTGTTGCTGGTGGAAAATAGTCGGGTGCCGGTGGACGACCCCGCCACCCATCTTGAACTGACCATGATCCATGAGGTGATGATCCTCGACCTCAGCGGCCCTGATCTGGCCTTGGCCGAGTTCTCTGCGCAGCTCAAACTGCTCTTTTATGCGTCTTTTCTGGCCTTGGCTCTCTGTCCCTTTCTCGATGGATGGGGAATCGGTCGAATACCTGTTTTTTACGGAGTTGTCAGCCTCATCTACCTGGCCATCGGCGTGGTCGAATCGGCAACGGCGCGGCTTCGCCTGATCCGGGTGCCAAAATTCATCTTGACCGCCACCACCCTGGTCTTTTTTGCCACCATCCTTGCCATAAAGGTGCTGCGATGAACACTGCCGGAGATATCGCCATGGTCCTGGTGTTGCTGTCGGTGCTGATGTCCCTCGCCTCGAGCCGTCTGCATGCTCTAGTGAGGATCATGGCCGTGCAAGGTTTGCTTGTCTCCTTGTGTCCGATTTTCCTCTCCCCTGCGCTGCATCTCGTTAGCGGCGTGACTCTGGTCACCGTGGTGATGGTCCTCATCAAGGGGGCGATTATTCCCGGGTTGCTGTGGGTGGCCCTGAAACGGGTGGCGATTCGCCGCGAGGTGGTGCCGATCATCGGCTATCATGTTTCCCTGCTGATCGGCCTGGTCATTATCTTCGTCTCAACCATGGTTGCTGAACGGCTCCACCTCGCCATCGCCGCTGGTCGGGAGCTGTTCCTGATCACCGCCGTCACCACCATCGCCG
>CAYSON010000033.1:10396-13130 GCA_964432635.1 uncultured Desulfopila sp. | reverse complement strand
GGTGCGCCCGGTATCAACGATATCCTCAACGAGGAGGACATCGCGGTCCTCGATGGAGGAGTCACGATCCATCACCACCTTGACGTCACCGCTGCTTACCGTGCCGTCGCCATAGCTGGAGACGGTCATAAAGTCGACCACCAGCGGCACCTTGATGCGCCGCACCAGATCGGCCATGAAGATAAAGGAGCCACGCAGCAGCCCGATAACCATCAGCTCCCGTTCCAGTCCCTGATAGGTGGCGGTGATGTCGGCACCGAGGCGCTCCACCGTCTGGCGGATCTCTTCCTCGGAAAGCAGCACCTTGGTAATTTTCGTCTCGTCCACAATATCCCCCGTAGCGGTAAAAATGGTATGCCGGGGGGCTGAGCCGCCCGGCACCGTTGATCTCCGCCCCTACCTACCACGATCAACTGTTTTTTTGAAGGAAAAGTCGGCGACTAAGCATCCGTCTTCGCCAGGCGCACCCGGTTGATGCGGGTGTCGTCGCGCTGCACCGTGCGATGGTAGGCGACCGCCGGCTTTCCGAAGACCAGGACCCCACCTACCACATGGTCTTGAGGTACCCCCATTTCACGCAGGATCTCCGGGGTCAAGGTCGCCAGGGCCCAGCTGGCCAGACCCGACCAGAGGGTGCCGAGACCATTCGCCGGCGCCAGCAGGTCGAAATAGGAGAGGGCGATATGGCAATCAATTTCCGGACAGGGACCGGCCTTGGGAGAAGAGGCCAGGAGCAGGTGCGGGGCGTCGCGAAAAAGGTTGTCACGACTGTTCTGCAGGGCATCGAGCACCCAATTCTTGAGGTAGTCCATACCCTGGGGAAAGGTACCGGCGTCACAGATGCGCTTCAAGGCGGCATAGATTTTCCGCCGCAACCGCTCCATCACCTGCGGGTCGTCAACCACGGTGAGCAGCACCTGGCGGTTGTTGACTCCGCTCGGGGCATAGCCCACCGTCTGGAGCAGGCGGTCGATGGTGGCTTTCTCCACCGCCTCCGGCAGGTAGCGCCGCACCGAACGCCGGGTGCGGATCAGGGTATCGAGGTCCGGCGGAACCTTTCCCGCCGTAAGCGGGAGAGAATCGGCCGGGTTTTTCCCGGCGACACCCAGGGCCCCGCTGGGGCAGACCGCCAGGCAATGCTGGCAGCCGACGCAGAAGGTTTGCTGTTCCTTGGTTAAGGTCGGCAACTGGTCGACCATGGTGATGAGGTGCATGGGGCATTCAGCGGCACACTCGCCGCAACCAATGCAGCTGTCGTCAACGTGCAGATTTCCTCCCATTGTCTTCTCCTTGCTGGGTTTAGTGGTATTCATCGAAACCATAATGCCGTACGATTTTCGCTTGGGCGTTTGCCTCTTCGCCTGGAATGAAAACTACGAGGAATTTTTCCCGAGAAACGGCGATCCCTGTCCGCAGGTGACGGACCAGGCCGGCCTTAAAAATGGGGTGGAGCCTGGTTTGCCAACGCCTCACGGAAAAAGAGCGGCACTCCCGGACTCTGTTCCTGGCGCCACCGATACTCGGCCCGGTCGCCCTCGACAAAGCCAAGACGAGTCAATAGCTCCTGCAAACGGGGGTTGCGGGTCAGCGAGATATAGCGGCAAAAACCCGCCGCCTGCATGGTGTGGATAAAGGCGCCCACCGTGTAGACCCCGACCCGGTGATTGCGAAAGCGGGTGGAAATGGCCAGGGCCCCCAGCTCGACGGTCTCGTCGTCGATGGGCTTTTGCTCGACACAGCCGACGATGATGGTATCGATGACGGTGACGAAGAACTGGTGGCGATGACTCTCAAGGTACTCCTTGCTGCGCGGCTTGAGGAACCCGCCTCGCTTGTAGCTGGAGAGAATGCGGGCGACGATGGCCACCTCCTCGTCGCTACTGACACGACGAAACTCCTCGGTGAAGTTGTTGGCAATCATCGTACCGCTGCCCTCGACGGTGAACAGCTCGTGCTTGATGGTGTCCTTGCCCGCCGGCAGAATATGCACACGGTCGCAGGCACCCATCTCGATCATCTCGCAGATGCGGTTCATGGCATCGCGAAAGTTGACGTTGGCGATGGCGTCGCCGAACTCGCTGAGAGACTGGCGCAAGCGGTTGGTGTTGAGGGCGTTGATCTTGTTGCCGCCGGAATCGATCAGGGGACGGCGCTCGAGAAAGATCAGCTTGTCGAAGGGCTCGGGATGGTGCAGCACCGCCCGGTAGAAATCGACATCCGGCACCACCCGCACCACCTCCGCCCCGGGCAGCTTGCCTTCCAGTTCCTTCTGCAGTTTCTGGTTGGCAAAGCGGTTGGGCAGATTATGAAAGAGGCTGACCTTGATGGCCATGCGCCCAAGAAACTTGAGGTCGGCGACTATCTCGGCAAAGTGATCGCGCAGGATCCCCTCGCGGCAGGCGATCCCGACCCGCTTGCCGGCAAGATTCTTGGCATATTCCTGAAGATACAGCTGTGGCATGGGTTGTCTTCCCAAAAGAGGCAATTGGCGGCGCAGCATACGACCTGCGAAGCTGCGGCAACAATGACCTATTCCCCTTTTTTGTCAAAGAAAATATTATAGCCTGAGACAATATTGATCACTCGCCACCCGGTATTTTCTGTTAGACACACGTAATAAATGATGCAAAAAAATGAACTAACAACTCATCGTTAAGTTGAGTAACTGCAGCGCAGGAGGCGGTTAAGTCCTCTTGCTGAGAACATCAATGACTAAAAAGGCTGTATAACTTAT
>CAYSON010000033.1:1134-10386 GCA_964432635.1 uncultured Desulfopila sp. | reverse complement strand
TAGACGGCTAGAAAAGTGGAGCCTTCGAAACGGTTGATCCGGCCCCCCGGTCCGCGAAAGCCATAGCCAACCAGGAAGAGGAAAAGTGTCAGACCAATCATGACGAGCATGTCCCTGGAGAGGACTTCCGGCGGAACTGCCATTGGAGTTATGGTCCCGGCGATGCCGACCACGGCCAAGGTATTAAAGAGGTTCGATCCAAGCACGTTGCCTAAGGCAATATCGTGTTCCTTGCGGCGAATGGCAATAATCGACGAGGCCAATTCCGGCAAAGATGTGCCCACCGCCACAACCGTCAGGCCAATGATCAGGTCGTCGACACCAAGCTGGCGGGCAATTTCCACCGCGCCCCACACAAGTGCGCGAGAACTGACAATAAGCAGCAAAAGTCCGACTCCGAGCCAACCAAAGGCCCGCCAAAGGGGCATACCGTGCACAACAAGTTCATTTTCCACCTCCATTCTTAAAGCCTCGGCCCGCTGCCGAATTCCTTGGCGAATGCTCCATGCTATGAGTCCGGCAAATACTGCGAGAAGAACTAAGGCGTCGTTCCGCGACAGTTCTCCATCCCAAAGTTGATAAATCGCTAGACCACTGATCAGACTAAGGAGCGGAAGTTCCTGCCGCAGCACCTGGGAGTGTACGGCAATAGGGCTGATGAGAGCGGTCAAACCGATGATCAGAGCGATATTGATAATATTCGATCAATAAGCGTTGCCCAGGGCTATCCCCGGGTTGCCCAGGGATGAGGCCAATGCCGAGACAAACATTTCCGGAGCCGAGGTGCCGAATCCGACAATCAGCATGCCGATAAGCAGGGGTGACATGCCGAAATGGCGGGCGACAGAGGCCGATCCTTCAACAAATCGACCAGCGCTCCAAACAAGGAGCACTAGACAAACAACAATAGCAACAGCGGGGCCAAACATTTTGAAACTCCGTAATGTACTCGCCCTATCCACCCTGGTGAATAAACCACCCACCAGGGCTCAGGCATAAATATCAATTCATATTTTCTTTTACCCCTGAGAGTCCACAACATCATGAGAGCCCGAATTTGTATCAATACTATCTCTTCGGCTTTTCACTCCACTTGATCGCCTCGGGGGTTCCTTCTCGTAACTCTCTATTCGGTCAAGCAGGCGGACTTAATGTTGTTGTAATTTTCGGCAACGGGTTTTTCCAACCAAATCTCAACATTCATAAGGCTTTTCACTGTGGACCAACAACCAACCTTTACAAGGGCGGGCATATTCTGAACTTCAGTCTCGAGGCTCGAAATCTTCTCCTGAACATTAAGATTTGTACCAATATTTGAAGCGGTTTTAAAAGCAGCTATCCCTCCCCAGACAACCAGCCCTCCTATAATGAGACAACCGACAAGGCCAACCCCAATAAATATTTTGAGTCCTTGCTTCAGCTTGCGGTTTGTGTTGATTTTCCTTAGTAATTCTAAAATAATGAGGCTTTTCATGCGAACTCTCCTTTTCCCGTTAGGATTTACCCAAGACTGTAAATTTCTCACATTCCAGTTATATTGACAGGTTCAATGAATCTGCTGGCCCCGAGGCAAAAAAAAGACCTTTGCTTAGCTTTACAATCGCTAAGCAAAGGTCTTGTCTACAGAATATCTGTTCTGGACCCGGGTCTTACGACCGTATTGACGGAATCCAGGTCAGCCATTTCTCCAGCTGATAACTACTCCCCTTTCTTAAGGGTCAAGTGTAATAACAGAAGAGGCTTTGTCAATCTCATCCATATACGTTTCAACCAACTGCGCGCTCGACAGCCAGCCTTCCCTTCATAAACCTCACCCCGCCACAGCTTAGTCTCGGCGTCGGTCCGCATAGAATCTAAGGGCGGGCCGCCCTATTTTGCGGCTGTCGCGCTCGAACGTGATGGGAGATTTTTGCGGTACCTTGTCATTCTCCCGCTACCGGAGACCTGAACCAATTGGTCTTCAATCATCTGTTTCAAGTCTCTGCTGGCAGTCGCCGTCGACACGTTCCTGCAGACTTCGAGATACCGTTTTCGGTCGAACCAGCCCTCAAGTTGCGAGAGAGCGAAGTCGACTCTCGTTTCGTAGTCGACCTTCCTGTTCACGGCAGTGTCAAGGACTTCATCAAGACTTTCGAGCACTCTCTTGAGGATGAACTCTATGAAGATGGTCGACTTGCCTTGCACATCAGCAGCAGCAAGGGATTGGTAGTAGCCTGCCTGGTACTTCTTGATAGCGGCTTCAACCGGCAGATACGCAAAGATTGGATTCTCGTCCATCAAAATTCTCGTCTGCCAAAACCTCCCCATTCTTCCGTTGCCATCTTGAAAGGGATGAATGAATTCCATCTCATAGTGGAACACGCAACTTTTGATGATTGTGGGATCGCTGTCCTGGCGTAGATAGTCGAAGAGGTTCTTCATTAAGCCTGGAACCATCGCGGCCCCAGGTGCAACGTGTTTGACTTCGGCGCCTTTCCTTATACCTGCACCCCGAGATCGATAAGCTCCGGACTCTTCCACAAGCCCCTTCATGAGTGTTCCGTGGATTTTAAGGAAGTCGTCGCTCGAACGTGGATCAACTGATGGCAGTTGGTCATAGGCCAATATGGCATTCTCAACTTCGAGAATTTCCTTAGCTGGAGCCAATACCCTCTTATTGTCAAGAATGGCGGTAACCTGATCAATTTCCAGAGTGTTACCTTCGATCGCCAGAGACGACTGAATTGTCCGAATGCGATTCTCCCGCCGTAGCCTCGCCTCCGGCCGAACCAGCATCAGTCCAGTGCAGCGGCCAAGCCGTTCCTGGATCTGGCCATAGAGGTTGAGTATTGAGGAGCTGATCTCATACGGTGGTTTGTTCATATCGCTATGATAGTATCATTTGATCGTATCAGCAAGCAACTCCGGTACATCTCATCGCGAAGAACACAGGGGTAATGGAACTGTCACCAAGGTATTTGTACCGCAAGGGCATAAGTTTCGTTTGGGCAGACAAGCTGCTCAAACTCAGCTTTATCCCCGGTGGGAATTATGGCTCCTGGGTTACGGGCGGCAGCCCGCCTTAGCGACATATTAGGGGGTTTATTTCTCCTCCTCTACAAATTTAAAGTCACTCCGACCCCATTTACTTCCCCGCAAGCTTTGCGAGAGGAATCAAGACAAAAGAGCTGGGTTTTCCCGCACCATCATCGCTAATCAACAGTAGATAATGTGCTGCATTCTCGTTCTTTTTCATTATAAGACCTACCGCTTCCGGATTATTTAAGACTATCCCTGCAGGTAAGTCGGCCTTCTGCCATTTCTTCTTCAATACTCGTTCTGTCTTCGTTGTCTTCCCATTCCAGAACCAGATCGACCACTCGTTCTTAAGCGGAGGGTCAGCTTCATCGGGGTCTGGGGAAAGGCCTGCTATGATCCAATATCCCTTCCTTTCCACATCGTAGCTCATCCCACGAATACCCAGCCCACCCAAGTCCAACGTAGCCTCCATGGTTAGCGCGACAGGTTCCGTCGGTTTATCAAAAAGGTTGTTCACGTTATGGAGACGAAGAACAATGGCCTCGGCTCCTAAAGTTGGCGACCGCACCCCAATGAGCAAGTTGCCCTCCGGAGCCCACGCCAAACCCTCAATGTTGAAGCCAGGATCATATTTTCCCTCAGCATTCTTCTCACCTGGACGTCGCTGTGGAGATTTTGCCAGTTCCACCGGCAACTTCGCCAAGAGCCCTTTGTCAGTATTGAACGCTACGTTTTCGATCTTGCCGCTGAGCTTGTTCACGCGCAAACGCACTAAACGTTGTCGCTCTATCTGGGACTTGTTCTTCTTGCTACGGCTATGTGAGGTAATGAGGAATATGTCACCCTGAGGGGAGGCCGCGACATCTTCCAGATCCTTGATGGTCTGGGCATCGGATCCTTGTCCGGGAATACTTTTGAGCAGTTTTTGATATATCTGCTCCGCTGGGAAGACGGTGATTTCCTGTTTGCTCTCAAGACGCTCGATAGCATTCTCAAGCAGAGCGATCATATAGAAGGGTTTATCTTTAGCCTCAGGATCGTCAGCCGCAACGAGTAACCTATTACCTACCGATACCACCCCAGAGATTTCCGGTAGCGATATTTTCCCGGATATGACTCCATCGTTTATCTTCTGATCTGCTTTCGATCCTTCGCCGAGAGCAAAGGTGAAGCAGACGCAGAGGAGCAGGAACAATACAAGCCGTTTCATTTGAGAACCTCCTAGAGCGCAAAATTGTTTAGAGTCTACTTGCTGTTTCTCCGCCATAAACTCAACATCACTCTGACACAATTTAAGGCGGTGAAGGAACTGAGGGAGAGATTCCCCCCGCTACCCGATTCGCATTATTTTTTTACGTCCAAGGTGCCGCCATTTCGAACACTCCTATGTTTATCAAAAAGCACATCAAAGCTATACGTTACTGTGTCTCCTTCTTTCAGATCGAGGGGAGGAATAGTGAATTTCATTTCCATGTTGCTCTCGCTTGCGCTTTCTACTGTGCCAGACAATCGGCGAGTCTCGCTGTCGTTAATCCGATATATGCAGATTACATCGGTATATCTTCTGTCGAGTCGCCCTGAACCGGCCCCCCAAACTGAAAAAGTGACAATCAAGTCTGTTGGTAGATTTCTTTCGATTCCGTCGGGAGGCTTGTGCACCACGCCACCACCACCAGGTTGATAACACCCCGCAAAAAGGAACAGGAGTAAAAGCGTCGTAAGAGTCTTCATATTTTTTGCGAACGCGAAAATCACCAGTGCATCTGGTGCATTTTTTTGTTGGTAAAAGTTCGAAAATCTCAAAATGCAAAACAAGTCAAGTCTGACACCTATTTCTCACAGTTTACGCAATCATCGGTTAATTGCATCAAAGATGAATGCGGAGGGGCTAATCACGCTGTCAACATTGACTCCGCATGCACGGTGGTTTAATCGATCGACCACAAAAACTTGCTCGCCGAGAATTGAGCCAGAACGCCGATCAGTCAACGTAATCTGGTAGCGGATAGCCTCCTGCTTAATCGGCGCCTTTCTATACTCGTCCGGTTTGTCCACATCGAGGTACGCCAATACGTCGGCACTAAGAGCTTCGACTCCGTAGTACGGTTGACCGTTGCTAGGGAAATGATAGTAAGGTGCAGATGGATTTATGGTCGCCGTCCCCGCGCCATCACCCTTTCGGCGTTCCGTAAATTCGAAACTCGCTAACTTTATTTTTTCCGCGTTAAGTTTGCTAAATCCGCCAAACCCTAAAGTACGCCCATCTTCATCCACTTCAACTCTAGATGCACCTGACCACCCTGAAATAAGTTTTGGATTAAAATCGTAGGCAATCGACCGTACAGGAGCCACTGGCTTCTCAAATAGCTTTACCCCGGCATCTTTGCATAATGCAGCGTATTCAGAAGTCTCATGAATTAACAATTTGCTCGGATCGTTAGGAGCATGTGTAAAGGAATCAACTCTTCGGAATGCAAAAACCCAAGGAATAAAGTACTGCCCCTGAAAATACGATTTCTCAAAGAGGCTTTCGCCATTCTTGTCCTTCAGATTTTGTATTCTCGGATGGTTCTCATTGATACCGTTCTGTGAGTAAACGAACTTTTCGAATCCTGATTCTGCACTGCATAAAGCATAAACCTCTCCAGGAGCAAGCATCATGAGATCTCCCTTCGGGTCGCATCGCTTAGCCAAGTAATCGAGTTTGAACTCTCCTTTGTTAAATTCAGTGACGATGTACTTATCACCTTTAGTAACGATATAAATTTCGAGGATATTAGCCTCAACAGGTGGAAACTTCGCGGACAAAGACGTAAATTTCCCAACAAAGATGTCATTGGCACTTACATGGTTGCTGAATGTTACGAAAATAGCAGCAAGCAGCACGGTGCAAACACAACGGCAGAACTTATAGATCACAAACACGTGGCTAACCTCCAGAAAAATTGCTTGGTAAAGACATGGTGCCTAGCTGGCGCTTCAAATTGTAAAATATATGGATAAACCACCAGTGTATTATCCTGATGCTTTGTGCTGGTGTTGATCAATCAGAAAAGATCACCCGCGCAGCGCAGCGGAGTCGGTGTGAATCTTTTGGTTCTTCTGAGTTAGAAGCGTTATAAATTATAAATATAACAAAAAAAGGCTGCTCTAGCTGCCCAGGTAGCGGTACCATATTTCTCTTTATATTTCAATGGTTAGCGGATTATCTCCGGAAGAACAAGTAGTTCAGCTGATCTGTTGATCTCCCCTGCATTCGCAGGGTCGGTTGCTCGTTTCCGATACCGGTGAGCAAGGCCCTTGTTCTCCCTTACCAGAAATTTGTCGTATCCTACCAACATTTTGTGAAATTTTCTCGGTGATTTTGTTATGATTCTGCTCTCACTCTTCAGTGTATCATGCGAAATTGAACGATCCACCGTTTCTAGAGATTTTTTGATGGTACAAATCCCAAGCCCAACTCTGGCACAGTTTGAGGCGAGTCTTGCGGTTTCCTGACTTTAGTAAAGCATATGTGATCAGAAGCATATGGAGCATATACCGTCAGAGTGAACTGGCTTCCTCTCCTCTACAAATGTAAAGTCACTCCGAAACTATTTACGAATGCGCAACCGCTTTTTAGAATTTTAGAGTGGGGGGAAGGTTCTCCACGCTCCAATACGTGTTTTGAGGAATTGACAACACGAGTTCGAAACAGTACCATCTGTGGCATAATGCATCGCTTCGCTGCCAAATGCTTCAGAATACTTGGTCAAGAGGGTATCCATGAAAACCCGATCCTTACGAATCGACGAAAATTTGGTGATAGAAGCCCAACGACAAGCCAAGGTGCAACGCCGCTCCATCAATGGTCAGATAGAATATTGGGCCTCGTTGGGGAAGGCTATCGCCTCAAAAATCAGCACTGCCGATGCCTTTGCCGTGACCCAGGGTCTCAAGGAAATTCGTTTGGAATCCAGCAGAAATATTGCCATTGACCCGGAGGCGGTACTGAACGACCTTGAGCAGGACCGAACACGGGGCTTTCCCGGAAAACCGGTAACGTCCGCTCCCTGCTATTTTGAGACAAGTCTCAGTCACCCCGGTTTGCTCGACAAGGTGGATACAGTATCCGGAAAGAGGCAGACAGGGAGATTTCACAACGGCTCTTTCGAGGCGTTGTGATGGCCGGAGGAAAGCAACTCTTGGTTTTGGCCGGCGGCAATGGAGCCGGGAAATCGACCTTTTTCCACCATTACCTGGCAAAATACGGCATCAAATTTGTCAATGCCGACCTGATTGCCAAGGCCATGGATGCGAATCACCCGGAAAGGTTGAGTTATGAGGCAGCTACCCTGGCCACGGAAATGCGCGAAAGCATGATTGCCCGAGGCGAATCCTTTTGTTTCGAAACCGTCTTTTCCCATCCATCGAAAATTGATTTTATCGGCCTGGCGAAAGCCCACGGCTATTACGTTATCCTCATCTTCATCCATCTCAGCGACCCGAGTCTAAATGAAGCCAGGGTCTATCAACGCACTCTCGAGGGTGGCCATAGTGTTCCCCCGGAAAAAATACGATCGCGCCTTCCGAACGCGATGAAAAACTTCAAGTCGGCGTTGCCGCTTGTCGACGAAGCGTGGATTCTTGACAATTCTTCAGAACGCAACCGATTCCAGCAAATTGCCCGGATAACTAGTGGTGTCTGCGAAGAAAAAGTGCATCCTCTGCCATCCTGGGTCATGGACCTCCTTTCTTGAAAGCTGCAACACCTTTTCTCAGTTCCAAAGGTTGATCGCTCCCACCGGACGCTGCAAGCACGCACAAATCTCGCATCGCAGACCCCACATATCCCGCAAGCCTTCCGCAAGCCTTCCGCAAACATTACAGCTTTGTAATGTTGCTGCAAGCTTCCGGTAATGTTGACCGCTTATAGTCGGGGCAGAATTGGTTTGCCATCTACCCACCGACAGACGGCGGCAAAGGGCCGCCCTCTATAGTCATAACTTCCCCAAGGAAAGCGCATGTTCGATAAACCACCCGCCACCTTTCCCCCACCGCCCGCTCCTGCTGCCTTCGCTGCGTCTGCTACGGGCGATGTTTACAGCTCGATCCAGCGCATCAACGAAGAGGTCAGCCGCACCTCCGCCTGGCTGGCGCCACTCAGGTACGAGCTCTCCAAAGCGATTGTCGGCCAGGAGCATCTGCTTGAGCGGCTGTTGGTCAGCCTGCTTTCCGGTGGCCATCTCCTCCTCGAGGGGTTGCCGGGTCTGGCCAAGACCCTGGCGGTGAAGACGCTGGCGGCGGCGGTGCGCACCGAGTTCCGCCGCATCCAGTTCACCCCGGACATGCTTCCCGCCGATATCATCGGCACCGAGATCTACAACCCGCGCCAGACATCTTTCGAGGTCAAGCAGGGGCCGATATTTTCTTCCCTCATCCTCGCCGACGAGATCAATCGCGCCCCGGCCAAGGTGCAATCGGCGCTGCTCGAGGCGATGCAGGAGAAGCAGGTGACCATCGGCGAGCGCACCTTCGCCCTGCCCGAGCTCTTTCTGGTGCTTGCCACCCAGAACCCGATCGAGCAGGAGGGCACCTATCCCCTGCCCGAGGCCCAGATCGACCGCTTCATGCTCAAGGTGGTGGTGGGCTACCCCAGTCGCGCCGAGGAGCGGCGCATCCTCGATACCTACGACGACCTCGGCGGCACAGCGGAGGTGACCCCGGTGGCCGAACCCAGCGATATCCTCGCCGCCCGCCGGGTGGTCAACACCATCTATATGGATGGCAAGATCAAGGACTATATCGTCGCCCTGGTCCACGCCACCCGCGAGCCGCAGCACTATCAGCTGGAACTCGGCCATCTCATCGACACCGGCGCCTCGCCACGGGCCTCCCTCAACCTCAAGTTGGTCTCCCGCTGCCTGGCCTTTCTCGCCGGACGGGGCTATGTCATCCCCGACGACGTCAAAGCCGCCGCCCTCGACGTCATGCGCCATCGTCTGCGCCTCAGCTATGAGGCCGAGGCCGAGGGCATCACCAGCGAGGACATCATCAGAAAAATCCTTGATACGGTACCGGTCCCGTGAAGACCGAAAGTCCGATCCATAACGGACGCCTCCCCCGCGAGATCCTCGCCCAGGTGCGAAGAATCGAGGTGCGCACCAAACGGTTGGTCAACGACAGCCTGGCCGGCAGCTACCACTCGGTCTTCAAGGGCAGAGGCATGAATTTCGACGAGGTGCGCGAGTACGT
>CAYSON010000033.1:0-1124 GCA_964432635.1 uncultured Desulfopila sp. | reverse complement strand
AGGCGACGATATCCGAACCATCGACTGGAACGTCACCGCCCGCACCGGCATCCCCCACGTCAAGAAGTTCACCGAGGAGCGGGAGCTGACCATCATGCTGCTCATCGATATCAGCGGCTCCGGCGACTTCGGCTCAGGGAGCTGCTCGAAGCGGGAACTCATGGCCGAGGTCGGGTCGGTGCTCGCCTTCTCGGCGCTGCGCAACAACGACAAGGTCGGCCTGGTGCTGTTCAGCGACGAGATCGAGTTGTATATCCCGCCGAAAAAAGGGCGCGGCCACATCCTCCGCCTCATCCGCGAGATCCTTTATTTCCAACCTCGGGGACGGCAGACAGCCATTGGTGTACCGCTCGATTTTACCAATAAGGTCATCAAGCGGCGCAGTGTCGCCTTTCTCATCTCCGATTTCTGCTTGCCCGGCGACTTTGCCACAGAACTGCAACTACTGCGCCCCAAGCTGCAGATCAGCCACCGGCGCCACGACCTGATTGCCGTCACCGTAAGCGATCCGCGCGAGTTCGAGCTGCCCGATGTCGGCCTGCTCACCCTGGAGGACGCGGAAAGCGGCATGCAGGTGGAGATAGACACCTCCGATTCAACGTTGCGCCTGCGCTATAAGGATCTTGCCAAGGAGCGGCGCCGGCTGCTTGAAAAAAGCCTGCGGACCATCGGTCTCGACCGCCTTGATTTGCGCACCGACACCCCCTATCTGCCTCATCTTCTTTCCTTTTTCCGAGCCAGGCAGGGGCGCATGGCATGAAGCGCTTTCCCTTGCTGCTGCTTACCTCCGTACTTTTCCTGCCCGCCATGGCGCTGGCCAGCGGCGAGGAGGACGGCCCGCTGGTGCTGCAACAGCCGACAACCGCCGTAAATACCACGGCAATTGGAGAGCTGCGCGACATTCACGGCCCGTTGCCGCTGCCAAACGACCTCCCGCTGGCGGCGATCGCGGCGGCGCTGATACTCGGATTGATCTCCCTCCTGCTGCTCTACCTTTTGTGGAAACGACGGCAACAGGGCAAACAGCTTCCCTCCGTTGCTCCCTGGGAAGAGGCCCTGCACGCCCTGGCCGAGGCTCGCCGGCTGCTTCAGGAAGGGCACAGCCTCGCCTACCTGGAGCGCAC
>CAYSON010000032.1:6292-13148 GCA_964432635.1 uncultured Desulfopila sp. | reverse complement strand
AGCGTGGCCAGCACCCTGGAGTGGAGCGACCTTGACTACTGGTCGCAGAGGTTGCTGCTCGACTTTGCGCGTCTCAAAGAGGACATAAGCCACATGGTGGCGGTCCTTCCCGGTGTCCTCGACCTGCTCCTCTTCCTCCGCCGCCTTGGCAAGGACGTTTACCTGGTCACCAACGCCCACCCGAAAACCCTGCGCATCAAGATGGCCCACAGCGGCCTGGCCTCGTGGTTTCACCGTTGCCTCTGCAGTCAAGAGGTGGGCGCTGCCAAGGAGCAGTCACTTTTTTGGCAGAAACTGAACCATTTCCTGCCGCACCGCAAGGAGCGCACCCTCCTGGTCGATGACTCGGAAAAGGTGCTCAGTGCCGCCGCCGCATACGGCATCGGCCATCTCCTGCACATCGCCAAGCCGAGTTCTCGTTTGCCGGCCGCCCCTTCCCCCCACTTTTCGTCGATACTCTCCTTTGCCGAGCTGCTCGACAATGACCGGCCCTTGCCAAACGCCAGCGACTCTTTATAATGGTGACGGAGTCAACGACCGCCAACAGTGGCGACTATCTTCATCAACCTGCCAAGCGCCTCCTGCCAATGAATCCAAGCACAGCACTTGTTGTCGTCCTTCTCTCTTTTATCGTCACCTTGCCGCCTGCAGCGACGGCAACCATGGTGGTTATCGCCAGTGACGACGGCGGCCCGGTACCCCACAGCCAGGCGGCGACAACCCTTGCCGCCCTCTCCGGCGCCGATTACCTGGAACTGCCGCTGACACTTTCCGCCGACGGCCATCTCATGGTCTTTCGCCACCTGACTCTTGAACAAGATACTGATGTCGCCGCCAAATTTCCCGAAAAGCGGCGGGAAGACGGCAGCCATTATGTGATCGATTTCACCCTCGACGAGTTGCGTCGTCTGCGCCTGTTGGCGCCACCGCGGAGCAACAGCCCGGAACTGACCGCCGCCATCACTACCCTGCCTGAACAACTCGCCCTCTTGCATCACCTCGAGACCGTTTTCGACCGCCCACAGCGGCTGGTCTTGGAACTGCGCGCCCCCTGGTTTCACCGCCAGCAAGGGCAGGAGCTCAGCCGCCTTGTCCTCGAAAAGCTCCGCGACCTCGGCTACAGCCGATCCCGCAACAAGATCATCCTCCAGTGCTTTGACCCCGAGGAGCTGCAGAACCTCTATCACCAACTCCTCCCTGAGTTCGGCATGAACCTGCCGCTTGTTCAGCTCATCGGCGACAACGACGGCGCCGAGACCAGGCACTACAGCGCCCTCGGCACCGTGGAGCCCTACAATTACGATTGGCTCTTCACCAACGTCGGACTCAAGCTCGCCGCAACCTATGCGGTGGCCCTGGCTCTGCCGGCAAAAAGGCTTGTCGACCCTGCAGCGCCGGCTCTCCCCCTCCCTCCCGGCTATCTCGAAGAAACCGAGCGGCATAACCTCCAGGTTCTCGCCATGGTGGAGCAAAACAGTGATCGTGGCGATGAGCTGGCAACCTTGGTCAGCCGGCTGCAGAGTACCAAAGGGGTGGACGGCATGTACAGCCGACAACCGGCTGCGCTGCGGCGGCTGCTTGGTGCCGCGGTCGAGAAGACCTCTAAGGCAGAGCCCCCTGACGCCGCAGAGAACCGGGGCGAAGCCTCGGTGGAGGTTGTCGAGCCAACAACACCTTCCGCCCCCAACGATTTGCCACCGTTCTTCAAAGAGCTCAAGCTCACTCGACCGAACTCCCCCGGTCCCGACTCAGCGCCAGCGGAGGCCCTGGACTTAGAGTGATCGCCCACTTTGGGGACTTGTCAAAGGTAGCGGCGATGACTACCTGTTTTCAGCGCTGATAGCAGTTATCGGCGCTTGCGAGACGCTTTTTTCCCACGGAGATTGTCATGAAAACCACATCCTTGATCGTTCTTTCCGCCCTGGTTCTCAGCTTGGCCGGCTGCGCCAACCAATACAGCAAAGGCCAGCAAGGCGCGGTTTTCGGCGCCGGCACCGGTGCCATCATCGGCCAGGCCATCGGCCGCAACACGGAGGCGACCCTTATTGGCGCCGCTGTCGGCACCATGCTCGGCTACATCATCGGCAACGAGATGGACAAATACGACCGCTCCGAGCTCAATCACGCCTACGAGTTCACCCCCTCCGGCCAGCAGACCTCCTGGCGTAATCCCGATACCGGTAAAAGCTACCAGGTCACGCCGCAGCCGGTCTATGCCGCTCCGGCGGAACCGCAGCGTCCCTGCCGCCGTGCCGAGATCCTCGCCACCATCGACGGTCGCACCGAAAAGACCTACACCACCGCCTGTCGCAACGATGCCGGGCAGTGGGTGCTGCAGAACTAAAAGGTTGAGCGCACCGGGAAGAGGCACGTTCTCCAGCCTTTTGCCCCGGCGCCCGGCTTCTCGCTCTTTTCCCGGCCATGACTTCTTACGACCACAGTGGCCGGACGGCTACCTTTGCCACTATGGCGCTGGTGCTCGCCATGGTGCTCTGGGCCAGTTCCTTTATTGCCCTGAAGTATGCCTTTCGCACCTACGATCCGCTGGTGGTGATTTTTGCCCGTATGTTGGTGGCGAGCTGCTGTTTTCTGCTCATTGCCGGACGCCTCAAGCGCGGCTTCCATTATCGGCGGGGTGACAGTAAGCTCCTCTTCTTCATGGCCTTGTGCGAGCCCTGCCTCTATTTCCTCTTTGAGGCCAAGGCAGTGGAGCAAACCAGCGCCGCCCAAGCGGGGATGATCACCGCCGTCCTGCCGATACTGGTGATGATCGCCGCCGCCCTGGTTCTCAAGGAGCGGACCACATGGCGCTCCTGGGCCGGGGCAGTGGTGGCGGGAAGCGGCGTCTGCTGGCTGACCCTGCTCAGCAGTCCCAGTGAAGACGCCCCCAACCCCCTGCTCGGCAATCTCCTTGAGGTGTTGGCGATGGTCTGTGCCACCGGCTACACCATCGCCATGAAGTCCCTCACCAAGAGGTATTCCCCGCTCTTCCTCACCGCCTTTCAGGCCGTCTGCGGCTGCCTCTTTTATCTGCCGCTGCTTTTTCTCACCTTCACCGAACTCCCCGACCGCTATCCCCTCGCTCCGACCCTGGCCGTTATCTATCTTGGCGCGGTGATCACTCTCGGGGCATACGGCCTCTATAACTTTGGCCTCAAACACGTGCCCGCGTCCCGGGCCGCCGCCTATGTCAATCTCATCCCGGTCTTTTCGGTGCTGATGGCCTGGCTTTTTCTCGGCGAAACGTTTACCCTCGGCCAGTGTTTTGCCGCCCTGATTATTATGCTTGGAGTCTATCTCTGTCAAAGGTAGGGCTCAGATGTCTTTGACATCCATCCTCAGACAAAGAAATCCACATCAGGTCGTGTTCCTTCTTTTGCCAACAAGCTTTTTAAAAAGTGGAGATTGTCTAGAAAAGCAGATGATTCTTCTTCAAGATGGCCCGAGCAAGGGCCTTTGGGATATCCGGCGAGGCGCTCCCGCCTCGCCGGATAAGGGAAATGTCACTACCAGATAAAAGGCAAATGAGCATCAATGTTTGACGCTGGCCCCAGATGCACCCAAGCCGGTTTGCGCCCGAACAAATTGATCTTCAAAGGCTTCCTTTTCCAATTCAGCTCTAGCGCTTTTATCGGTTACCGACATCAGCCAAGCCAAGCCGAAACCTATCGGCATACAGAAAATAGCTGGCTGAGTATAGGGAAAGAGTGAGGCTTTCATGCCGATGACATCCACCCAAACCGATTTGGAGAGGAGAACGAATAACACCGAGGAAATTACCCCGCCGTAACCACCCCACAGAGCCCCCCGCGTCGTTAAGCCCTTCCAGTACATAGAGAGGATCAATACCGGGAAGTTTGCTGCCGCCGCGACGCCGAAGGCCAACCCAATCATAAAGGCAATGTTCATCTTTTCAAAAGCGATGCCGAGAACGATGGCAATCAACCCAAGTCCAACGGTGGCCATACGGGAAACTCTCACCTCTTGACTTTCCGTGGCTTGGCCTTTACGAATAACTCGAGCATAAATGTCATGGGATACCGCAGCCGCTCCGGCTAAGGCCAATCCAGCGACAACGGCAAGAATGGTAGCAAACGCTACCGCTGCCAGGAATCCGAGGAGCAGATTGCCGCCGACCGCCTTGGCCAGATGCATGGCAACCATGTTGCCGCCACCGATCAATTTTCCTCCGACCTTTCCTCCCTCAAAGTATTCCGGATTCTGGCCAACAATGACCACGGCGCACAAACCGAGAATGAAGACGACGTTGAAAAAATAGCCGACAAAACCGTTGGCGACTAGAACCGATACTCTCGCCTCTTTCGCATTGCGGACGGTGAAAAACCGCATGAGGATATGCGGTAAACCGGCCGTGCCGAACATCAAACCAAGCCCAAGCGAAATAGCGGTTATAGGATCGGCAAGGAGATTACCCGGTGCCATCAGTTTGGCCCCAAGCTTATGAACCGCCTCGACTTTGGTGAACAACTCCGACAAAGAGAATCCAAATTGCATATACGCAAGACCGGCCACCAAGGTTCCGCCAAGCAGCAACATGCAGGCCTTGATTATCTGTACCCATGTGGTTGCAACCATGCCACCAAAAGCGACGTAGACCACCATCAATATACCGACAACAAAGATGGCGATATTGTAATCAAGACCAAAAAGAAGCTTGATCAGCTGGCCGGCGCCAACCATTTGGGCGATGAGGTAAAAAACAACCACGACCAGCGAGGAAATGGCCGCCATGGTACGAACTTGCCCTTGGTCAAGACGATAGGAAGTAATATCCGCAAAGGTAAACCTACCGAGATTACGCAGTCGTTCGGCCATGAGGAAGAGGATGATCGGCCATCCAGCAAAAAATGCCAGCATGTAGATATAGCAGTCGTAGCCTTGGGTGTAGGCCATAGCGGCAAGGCCGAGAAGTGTACCCGCCGACATGTAGTCCCCTGCAATCGCCAGACCGTTCTGTAACCCGGTGATGCTGCCGCCAGCCGTGTAGAAGTCGCTGGTCGTCGAGGTTCGCTTCGACGCCCAATAGGTGATTCCGAGGGTAATGCCGACAAAGATGATGAACATGACGATGGCGTGCCAGTTCGGCCCTTGATTGGCAGCATCAGCGGCCTGAGCAACCCCGCAGACTGCCAACTGGATGAACAATGATATCAGCAACTGTTTCATTTCCCCTCCTTCTGCGCTTTATCTGCTTCATTGATCACATCCTGCACCATATCGTCAAAAGTGTTGTTCGAACGCTGAACGTAGTAGTAGGTGGTAAGCCAAAAGAAAACGAAGAGAAACAGCTCGAAGGTGTAACCGATAGGCCACATTGATCCTTCGGAAATTTTTTTCCCGAGTATTCCCGGGGCGAAGGCTATTAATAAAAAATACCCGTAAAAAAAGGTCAACACGACGGCGGACAGGGTCCACTGAAATCTTCCCCTCTCATCGACCAGTCTTATAAATTTCGGATTTTTCCTAATTCGTTCGTATAGTTCACTTGACATGTCCTCTCAACCTCCTTTTTGGCTGATTTGTTTCTGCAACGAATTGACAATCACAAGCAATCACATCGAATCTGGCAAACTAACCGAAATCTCCGGGGATTGGCGCAGTCCCCATCGAGTCGTTGGGCCTGGTACTGGCTACATTCGGGAATGTACGTCTACGTCAACTTGCACCGCGCCCCGCACGCCCCGATTCCGATAAAATTTTCAACATCTCGGAAATGACCCAGGCGCCAATCGTTTCATCTCCCGAGAACTATCCCGGTTTGTCGATTCATCCCCGAAGCTTGATACCTTCTCCTCCCATAATCGCTCCTTTGTTGAATTTTGCTGGTCTGAAAAACTCGCTATACGAGTTCTTCGTGCCCCAACTTTCGTAAAATATCACTTTGGTCAGTTAAAAATGCTCTCCACGAAGTGAATAATTGTGCTCCTCTTTCATTGAACGGAGGTCATACTTCTCACAACGCTGGGTTGTATTGTCTGCCATTAACGATCACAAGAAACGCCAACCTGCCAAAACCGACCACAATACCGAGCGCTCAGTCGGAAACATCAGAGCTTGAATACCGAGCGCTCAATCGTATATATCAAGAATCGAATACCGAGCGCTCGGTCGGATACCTCAAAACTTGAAATCATATACAGGTATTTGTCAAACAGTTTTTATGTTTTGCGCGAAAACCATGGCATTTTAACAGAGGAACATCAGGACAAGCTCTGCCGCTTATGGTGACTGACAAAAGCATCGACATAGGCAATTGCTGCCCGTGTCATACGGGACAAAAAAAGGAAAGACGGCATTGCAAAAGTTCAAGATAAATCGGTTTTTTGAACCTGTGATCCCGGCTGGATTGGCTGGAGAAGCGGTAAAGGCTGAGCAATGCGCACCGGTGAGCAACCTTGCCGCTTTTTTGGTGATCAACTCGGTGGAAGATGCGGGTGTACTCGGAGGCGGTCTTCTCCCTAACCCAACTCTCGCTGTTCTTGCAGGCGATCTTGTCGAAGATGCGCCCCTCGGCGAGGGCATCGAGAAGGAAGTCCTTAAATTCACAGTGAGAATCTGGTCAGGTGGTATTTTTGACCTGCGGGCCCGATACCCCGTTGGGGCCTGCTTGGCCGCCACCAAGGTTCTCAGCGACTTACCGCATGAAATGTCGAATCGAATTACGTGACATAATAGGACAGTATCTTGACCGTAGGATCAACAACATGGTAACCATACAATACATGGTTACTGCCTGGTAAAAGCTCGCACGGCATGAGGAGGACTTCAACCAAATCACCGACTCTGCAATGCACCTCAAACAGAGTAACCATATTCAACATGCCGGCCATTTGTT
>CAYSON010000032.1:5786-6282 GCA_964432635.1 uncultured Desulfopila sp. | reverse complement strand
CCAACGGTTTGGTGTATCCATGGAGCAACCCTTCGCAGTCTTTCTCAGCCAAACCGCCCCTTTCTCATTCCTCCCGGTCGACGAGGTAGACAAGACAGCGGCGGCACTGCACCAAGCGACCATAGCAAAAAACACTGTCCTCTTTAGTCAGGGAGTCTCCCCGGTCAACGCCCTCTATATTATTTACAAGGGCTCGGCCGAGCGCTACTTCGAAAACAACGATCGTTCCCTGCAGACCACCCTGATGGAGGAAGGAGAACTCTACGGCGGCATCTCGATGCTGATCAACAATTCTTTGGCCGTCCGCTCTCTGCGCACCACCGATGAGTGCCGCTTTTTGCTTCTCCCCAGGCCGCAGTTTCTTGAGCTCTGCCAGTGTTACCCACCTTTCCTCGAGTTTTTTACCAACGTTTTCGGCAAACGGATGCTCGATCGTTCCTATGCCTCGATCATTGCCGCTGCCCTGCAGCCGGGCAAAGATGCGCTGCCCTTTTTC
>CAYSON010000032.1:5354-5776 GCA_964432635.1 uncultured Desulfopila sp. | reverse complement strand
TCAACCGCTCAATCATTGACCTCGCTGCCCGAAAACCGCTGACCTGCCCCTTCGACCTGCCCCTGCAGCAGGCCGCCACCCTGATGAGCGAACGCAACTGCGGCAGCATCCTCATCACCGCCCCGAACGGAGATTATCTCGGTATCGTCACCGATCGGGATCTGCGCGACAAGGTGGTTGCCGCCGGTCTCGACCTCAACGCCCCAGTGGGACGGATCATGTCGACGCCGCTGCGCACCATCGCCGGCAACGGGCTGGTTTTCGAGGCCCTGTTCGCCATGATGCAGGAAAATCACCAGCACCTGGCAGTCACCGGTGACGATCATCAGGTGGTCGGCATGCTCAGCAGTCAGGACATTCTCGCCGCTCAGGGCCAATCGCCCTTGTTTCTGCTGGTCGAGATCGCCGCTGCCGCCGACAGC
>CAYSON010000032.1:871-5344 GCA_964432635.1 uncultured Desulfopila sp. | reverse complement strand
GACAGCACCGCTCTCAAGCGCATCCATGGCCAGTTGTCGGGAATCATTGAAACCCTCATCGCCGGCGGCGCCAAAGCGACCCATCTGACCCGCCTGGCCACCGCCATCTCCGACGCCATCCTCCAGCGGGCCATGACCCTGACCCTGGAACAACATGGGCCACCACCTCGACCTTTCGCCTTCCTTGTTCTGGGCAGCGAGGGACGCGAGGAACAGACGCTGGTGAGCGATCAGGACAATGCCATCATCTACCAGGACGGCGGCAAGGATGACGAAGAGGAGGTCCGCACCTACTTTCTCGGCCTCGGCCAGAGGATCTGCGCCACCCTCAACGACATTGGCTATAGTTACTGCCCCGGTGAGATCATGGCACAAAACCCGCAATGGTGCCAACCGCTTGCCGTGTGGAAGGAGGCTTTTCGTTCCTGGATCCGCTTCAGCGCCCCGGAAGATCTCCTCAATTGTTCCATATTTTTTGATTTTCGCTGTGGCTACGGTGACGCTACCTTGGCTGAACAACTGCGTGTCCACCTCCAGGAAAAACTGGTAGAGTGGCCGCTGTTCCTGGGCTACCTGGCCATGAACGTCCAACATTTCAAACCCCCCTTGGGGTTTTTCGGCAATTTCCTCGTGGCCTCCAAGGGCGAACACCGCGACACTTTCAATATCAAAAAGGTCATGGTGCCGATCGTCGATTTCGCCCGCATCCATGCCTTGAAGCACGGCTTGACCGAGACCAACACCTGCGAACGCCTGCGCCTGCTGCACCGTCGCAAACTGGTCTCGGAAAATAGCGCTCGCGACCTCGAACAGGCCTACGACTTCCTCATGCAGCTGCGCTTTTCACGGCAGATTGCCGCGATCATCAAGGAAAACCGTGCTCCCGACAACCAGATCAACCCCAAAAAACTTACCGGCATCGAACAAAAGCTGCTCAAGGAAATCTTCAGCCGCATCGATAACATGCAAAAAGAGGTGGTTTTCAAGGCGGGACTGCCCCGGGAACTTGGTTGAGAAGAAAGAGTAGCCACCATCCGCCTTCACAAGGCGGATAGGGCCGACGAGACGGGTGCTACTGCACCTGGGGGTAGGCGGGTGACTGCGGTGACGAGACGGACGGGCCCTCGCCGGTGCCGGCCATCAGCGGCGGCGGATCCCCGCCGAGACCGGAACCGCGCATCAAGATGTAATTGTACTCGGCGGTGGTCTTCTCTTTGACCCAAGGCTGGCGATTCTTGCAGGCAATCTTTTCGCAGATCCGCGCCTCGGTGAGGGTATCAAGGAGAAAATCCATAAATTCATAGTGGTAATCGGGCCAAGAGGTAGTCTTAGCCTGGGGTCCATCATAGAACCAGATGTTCTCCTTGAACTCGCCGCGAGCGCTCAGGCCGTAGCCGAACTTCTCGTAGAAGCGCGGGCCACCGTCCAGTGCCGGCAAGTGGTCACTGGTAATGAGAATCACCCCGTTCGGGTCTAAGGCGCGCAACTCGCGGAAATACCGCACCAAGGCCTCGGCGCGGTAATAGAATTGGTTGACCGCCATGTCAGTCTGACTGTTGCGCTCGACCCCGACGATCTCTACCCGATGCGGAAACCGCTTGAGATCGGTGTCGTGCGGCAGGTGGCCGTAGGTGCCAAGAACGTAGTTGAAAATCGGCCGTCCCTCGGCCATGGTCTTGGCGACATAGGCAAGATTCTGCTCAAAGAGATCGCCATCGAACATATAGTTGTCGCGATCGTGATACTGGAGATAGGTCTGACGCTGCCCGGCAAAGGCGGTGGGATAGTGGATCTCCTCGAAGCCCAGAGACCTGTAGGCCTTTTCGGAATTAAAAAAATCGGGCTTATAGCTCTGGGTGGCAATGGTGCGATACCCAGCCTCTGACAGCAAATTGGGCAGGCAGGGAGTTCTCGAACCGTTGAGCATGTTGAATTCGGCCGAGGTGTAGAGCTCCAGGGAGGGAACCCCGCAGAGCAGCTCGAATTCGGCCTGGGCGGTGCCGCCCCCAAAGACGGTCGAGGTGGCGACACGCATCTTGCGACGAAGCTCCTGGAATTCCGGCGGGGCCGGCGGGGTCAGAAACTTCAGGCCCTTGAACTCCTGCGGATCGAAAAAGGACTCGAGAACAATGAAATGGATGTTGCGCTTTTCCCCCAGCGATTCGCGGAGGAGAAGAGGATTGCGACCAGGCAGGTCAAGGTTCGGCAGCAGCGCCAACTCCTCAATGGCCTTCTTTTTAGCGGCGGCAAAAAGCATCGCCGAGGTGGCCCGCCCGGCTTGAATCACTGTCCAGCGATCGGACCAGGGAACGATATTGACCCCCTGGCTGTCGGCCAGGCGCAAAAAGGTGATGGGGGCCATGATCGCCGTCAGGGGAGGTGTCAGCGCGACGAGAAAAATCAGCGCCGGCAGGAGCAGCTGACGCAGGGATCGTTTAAAGAGAAAGAGAAAGGTCAGGGTCCAGGAGCTTACACCCAGCCAGAAACCAAGCTGGATCCACCACGGGGCGACCATCAGCCCCTCGGGCAGGAGCAGCAGGTCGTCGACCTTGACGATGCTCGACATAAAGGTGTAGTAGATCTCCATACCCACATAGAGCACAACAATCGGCACGGCCGCCACCACCACCCGCGCCACCCCCGGTCGCATCAGGTAGAGAAGCCCGGCGAAGAGGAGCAGCACGAAGAACAGCTCATGACGCAAAACCAGAAGATAGATGCTGAAGCCGCCGAAGGAAAACTTGACATCGATAAACGGCCAACGGTCGGGAAAGGTCAGGGTGTACTGGTCGATGCCGCCGAAATAGCCAAAGCCCAGGGAGGTGCCGAAGACAATGGCCACGACCAGGAGATAAGGGCCGATGGCGCCGAGCACACGACCTTTGCGACCTTGGGGCGCCGACCGCGAAGAGAGGAACAACTGCAGCTGATTACGGGACATGAGGGTCGGTGGTCGACACCGTGGACAAGGAAACGGCCAGAGAACAATACGTGGCGAGGCTGGCACTGCCGTCACGCCTGCGGTTCGCTTGACGACGGCTGTTCCGTCGCTTGCGAAGCAAATACTATACATCATGACCAGATTTTTCACAAGGATGCAGAACGGTCGCCAGGAGGGTGCCCATCAACCCCGGTGCCGACCGCAGCGGGTGGAAGCAGATGAGACAAAGAGGCTTTGGCGATCTCTCCGGGACGGATATTCAATGATTCAATATTACTAAATTTTATTAACGATCATCCACCTCCGATTTTTCCCCTGGAGCAATCTTGACAGCCCGAGGAGCGGCATTATTTTTGTCGCCAAGCTACGAGAGGGGGCAGAGGTCGCTTCGCCATCCGTTCCCATCTCTTCTGTCGAGGCCGCAGAGCGTTGCAACGAGCACCTGCGGTATTCCGGCAAAGGTATCATGCAAGATTGCTCAACAAGGAGAAGAAAGAATGAACATCACACCGCTCAACGACAGGGTACTTGTTCTGCGTACCGAGGAAGAAACCAGGACTGCCGGCGGAATCATCATCCCCGACTCCGCCAAGGAGAAACCGCAACAGGGCAAGGTCATCGCCGCCGGTCCCGGCAAGGCCAACAAAGACGGCAAGCGCACCCCCCTGCAGGTGGCCGCCGGGGACCGCATCCTCTTTTCCAAGTACGCCGGATCAGAGGTTAAGATCGATGGAGTTGAGCATATCATTATGCGCGAAGACGATATTTTGGGCATTTTGTCCGAATAACCAAGGAGGAAGAGAACCATGACGGCAAAAATGATTGCATTCGATACCAAGGCCCGCGAGGCCATTCTTATCGGCGTTAACACCCTGGCCGACGCGGTCAAGGTGACCCTTGGCCCCAAAGGCCGCAACGTCCTGATCGACAAAAGCTACGGCTCGCCGGTGGTCACCAAGGACGGTGTCACCGTGGCCAAGGAAATCACCTTGGCCGATAAGTATCAGAATATGGGCGCCCAGATGGTCAAGGAAGTTGCCAGCAAGACCAGCGACGTTGCCGGCGACGGCACCACCTCCGCCACCGTTCTCGCCCAGGCCATCTTCCGTGAAGGCAACAAGCTGGTCGCCGCCGGTCACAACCCCATGGAGCTGAAACGGGGCATCGACAAGGGTGTCGCCGTCGTGGTCGAGGAACTGAAAAAGATCTCCACCACCATCAAAGATAAAAAAGAGATCGAGCAGGTCGGAGCTATCTCCGCCAACAACGATGAGACCATCGGCAAGCTCATCTCCGACGCCATGGACAAAGTCGGCAAGGAAGGCGTCATCACCGTCGAAGAGGCCAAAAGCATGGACACCACCCTCGAGGTGGTGGAAGGCATGCAGTTTGATCGCGGCTACCTGTCACCCTACTTCATCACCGATGCCGGCAAGATGGAGGTGGTCCTCGACGAACCGGCCATTCTCCTCAACGAGAAGAAGATCTCTTCGATGAAGGATCTCGTGCCCCTCCTGGAGGAGGTGGCCCGC
>CAYSON010000032.1:0-861 GCA_964432635.1 uncultured Desulfopila sp. | reverse complement strand
TGTCGACGGCGAGGCCCTGACAACGCTCATCGTCAACAAGTTGCGCGGCACCCTCAAGGTGGCGGCGGTCAAGGCTCCGGGCTTCGGCGATCGCCGCAAGGCCATGCTCGAGGATATCGCCATCCTCACCGGCGGCCAGGTGATCAGCGAGGATATCGGCATCAAGCTGGAGAATGTCCGCCTGGCCGACCTCGGTCGCTGCAAATCGGTGAAGATCGACAAGGACAACACCACCATCGTCGACGGCGCCGGCAGCAAAGAAGGGATCGAAAAACGCATCAAGCAGATGCGCAAGCAGATCGAGGACACCACCTCCAGCTATGACAAGGAAAAACTTCAGGAGCGCTTGGCCAAGCTGGTGGGCGGAGTGGCGGTGATCAACATCGGTGCCGCCACCGAGACGGAGATGAAGGAGAAGAAGGCCCGGGTCGAGGATGCCCTCAACGCCACCCGTGCCGCCGTGGAGGAAGGTGTGGTGCCCGGTGGCGGCGTCGCCCTGGTGCGCTGCCTTGAAGCCCTTGGTGGCACCCAGGTCGTCGGCGATGAGAAGAGCGGCATCGACATCCTCCGCAGTGCCCTCACTGCCCCGCTGCGCCAGATCGTCGAGAACGCTGGCTGTGAAGGCTCGGTGGTGCTCAACAAGGTGCTCGAAGGCAAGGCCGACTTCGGCTTTAACGCCCAGACCGAGGTGTACGAAAACCTCCTCGCCGCCGGGGTTATCGACCCGACCAAGGTGGTGCGCTTCTCCTTGCAGAACGCGGCCTCGGTGGCCGGCCTCTTGCTCACCACCCAGGCAACCATCGCCGAGGAGCCGGAGAAGAAAAAGGCCCCGGCCATGCCTCCCGGTGGCATTGGTGGCAT
>CAYSON010000031.1:8763-13260 GCA_964432635.1 uncultured Desulfopila sp. | reverse complement strand
CCAACATCAACCCCGAGAACCAGACCGGCGTCACCATGGAGCGTCTCTACTACATCAAGCAATTGGTGGAGGAAGTCAGCTCCTTTATCAAGAACGTCTACATGGTCGACGTTGTCGCCGTCGGCGCCCTCTATGCCGGCTGGATTCCCTACGGAGCTGGTGTTACCAATTACCTGGCAGCCCCCGACATGTTCCTCGACGCTGCCGGCACCAAGGCCGACCTACCCGGCGGCACCGTCTTCGGCGGCGATCTCAAGACCATCAAGCCGATCAACGGTATTGCCGATCCCTATTTCAAGGAGAACGTCCAGGAGTCCATCGCCAAGGCTTGGTACGACGGCAACTGGTCGAAGCATCCCTGGGAGTCCTCCACCGATCCCAAATTCACCGATTTCCAAGACGACGGCAAATACACCTGGCTCAAGGCCCCGCGCTTCCAGGGCAAACCGATGCAGGTCGGCCCGCTGGCGCAGATGGTGGTTGGCTATGCCCAGGGCCATGAGTTGACCGTTAAGAGCGTCAACGGCTTCCTCGAGAAAGTGAGTGCCGTCGCCGGCACCAAGGTTGGTCCGGAAGCATTGCACGGCACCATTGGTCGTCACGCCGCCCGCGCCGTTCGCGCCGGCATGATGTGCGACCTCACCTTGAAGCATTGGGGCCTTTTGGTCGAGAATATCTCCAAGGGCGACTATGAGATCTTCCGTCCCTGGTCCTATCCCAAAGGCGAGCAACGCGGTGTCGGCGTCCACGAAGCCCCGCGCGGTCTGCTGTCGCACTGGATCGTCATTGAAAACGGCAAGATCAAGAACTATCAGGCAGTGGTCCCCTCGACCTGGAACGCCGGGCCGCGTGACGACAAGAACCAGCTCGGTCCCTACGAGGCGTCCCTGATCGGCAACCCCATCGCTGATCCGGAAAAACCGCTGGAAGTTCTGCGTACCATCCATTCTTTCGATCCGTGTATCGCCTGCGCTGTGCATATGCTCGATCCAAAAGGAAAAGAAGTCATCAAAGTGAAAGCGCTTTAACCCTTTTCACCGGCTGACAACATTTCTTTTCGGTTCAAACCGTAGGAGGTAATAGAATGGCAACGTATGAAAAACACCACTGCTGGAGCATCCTGCTCCGGCTGTTCCACTGGATGTTTGCTCTGTCTATTGTGTTTTTAGTGGTGACAGGGTTCTATATCAATGATCCGTGGACCAATACCCTGATTGAAGGCAGCGCCAGCTGGCCGATGGCATATATGCGCTATATTCATTTTATAGCAGCATACGTTTTCTCCGCCGCGGTAGCCATGCGGGTGTATCTGTACATCTTCGGCAATGCCCAGGAGCGTATTATGGACATTTTGCCGGTGACCGGACGCAACCTCAACAACCTGTTTATGACCCTCATGCAGTACAGCTACATCAGTGACAAGCACGACGAGCGCCTCGGCCATAATATCCTGGCCGGCCTCGCCTATCTCTTCACCTTTATCGCCGCCATCGTCATGATCATTAGCGGCTTTTACATGCTCTATCCCGAGGCACCCATCTGGGCGGGTTGGGGGCTGACCCTGTTCGGCAGCCAGGCATTTGCCCGGTATCTCCACCATATCCTTATGTGGTGGTTCATGATCTTCGCCGTCATCCATATCTACCTCTGCATATGGAACGACGTGAAGGAACCCGAGGGGTTGATCTCCTCAATTTTCACCGGTGCCAAATTCAAGCACAAAGCATAACCAACGAGGGGTCGAAATTCATGTCCAGGGAACTGTCCAGGGCGTAGGATTTCGACCCTTCATCTACAATCTCGCCTGTCGTTTCGGGATATCCGGCTCGGTGATCAACACTGGAGACGGGGTGGTCATCACGGCTGCCGGCCCAAGCGACAGGCTTGATTGTTTTCTCACCGCCATCACCGAGGAAGCACCCCCTTTGGCCCATATCGCCAAAGTGGAGGCGCGCTCAGTTCTCTTCCCCGCCGACCAAGGTACCACTGGCTTCACCATCCTGCCCAGCAGCGATGGCGGTGCCAATACCGCCATTCCCCCCGATATCGCCCTCTGCGATGAGTGCCGACGAGAGCTCCTTGATCCAGGGAATCGACGCTGTGGCTATCCCTTTACCAATTGCACCAACTGCGGACCGAGATTTACCATCGTCCACCACATCCCCTACGATCGGCCGAAAACGTCGATGGCCCCGTTCACCCTCTGTGCCGATTGTGCACGAGAGTACCATAACCCCGGGAACCGCCGCTTTCACGCCCAGCCCAATGCCTGCCCGAGCTGCGGTCCGTCGCTGACCCTTTATGATAATGGCGACAGGCGGCGGGACACTGCCGATCCGATCAGCGAAAGCGCAACTCTCTTGCGCCAGGGCCACATCATCGCCATGCGCGGCATGGGCGGTTTTCACCTCGTTGCTGATGGGTGCTCGGATAAGGCGGTTTCCTTGCTGCGCCAGCGCAAGGGCCGTCCCGACAAGCCTTTGGCGATCATGGTCAAAGACCTTGAGATGGCGAGAAAATTCTGTCGCCTTGGCGAGGCCGAGGAAGCCTTGCTACGCTCTCCGGTCCATCCCATCGTTCTTCTTGAGAAACTTCCTGGAACTACCCTGTCCGGTCTACTGGCGCCAGCCATAGGCGAAATCGGGGTGATGCTTCCCTACACCCCCTTGCACCACCTGCTGCTGCACTGCGACACCTGTCCTGCGGCCGTGGTAATGACCTCGGGCAACAGCAGTGGGGCGCCGATCTGTACTGATAACGACGATGCCCGCAGGCGACTGGCGCATATCGCCGACGACTTCCTTGTCCACAACCGGGAAATCGTCACCCGTGTCGACGATTCGGTCACCAAGGTGGTGGCGGGACGAAGGCTGGTGCTGCGTCGCGCCCGAGGCTTTGTACCCTCGCCTCTCTATGTCGATATGGAGCTTCCCCGGATCCTCGGTTGTGGCGCCGGCCTCAAGAACACCTTCTGTCTGGCTCGCGGCAACACCGTCTTTCCTAGCCAACATATCGGCGACCTCGACAATCTGCACACCTACGAATTCTTCACCGAATCGGTGTCCCACCTCCAGTCCCTGCTCGATTTTCGGCCGGAGGCGGTGGCCTGCGACCTCCACCCCGACTACCTGAGCAGCCGTTACGCCGCCGACCTTGACCTTCCCCTCTACCGGGTACAGCATCATCATGCCCATGCCGTGGCGGTCATGGCCGAGCACCGCCTTGGCGGGCCAGTACTGGCGTTGGTCTTCGACGGTACCGGCCTCGGCGATGACGGCACCCTCTGGGGGGGCGAGATTCTTCTCGCCTCGCTCACCTCCTATCGCCGTCTGGCTCACCTCAGCCACCTCCGCTTGCCGGGGGGCGACGCCGCCGCCATCGAACCTTGGCGCATGGCGATCTCCGCCCTCCATCAGACCTACAGCTCCCCCGCGCTCTTCTCGCACATGCCGCAAGCCCTCTCCGACCTCGATCGGGACAGTGTTGCCACCATCGTTTCCATGCTCGATCATGACTTCAATTGTCCCCCAACCTCAAGTTGCGGCCGCCTCTTCGACGCCATTGCCGCCCTGCTTGGTGTGCGGCTGAAACTCAGCTACGAAGGGCAGGCGGCCATGGAACTTGAAGCCTTGGCAAAAATCGGTCGCCCGGCGGATTGGCAGGAAGGTATTTTGCCCAATTCGCCCAGCCAGTTAGCCCCCTTTCTCGCCCACCGGAACGGAAAATGGGAGATTAGTTGCCCAGAATTTGTTACTATGACCCTTGATGCTCTCGCCCAAGAAGAGCCCGCGCCCCTGGTTGCTTGGCGCTTTCATCGGCAATTAACAGGTACTCTCGTCCAGCTTTTGCACCTTCTCGCCGAAGAGAACGGCATAAGACAGATCGTCCTTTCCGGTGGCTGCATGCAGAACTCCATCCTGCTGGAAGGCCTTCTCTATGCTCTCCCCACCGCAGAGTTGCAGATTTTTACCGGAAACCAGCTGCCCGTCAATGATGGCGGAGTTTCCATCGGTCAGACAATCATAGGAGGACTACGACATGTGTCTCGCCATTCCCATGCGGGTCACCAACGTTCAGGGTGATCCCGACGATTTTGCCGGCAATCAGATCGCCACCGTCGATGCCGATGGCATCAGCCGAGAGGTCCGCCTCGATATCGTCGACCACTGGCCGGAAGTCGGAGACTACGTCATCATCCATGCTGGATTTGCCATCCACTCCCTGGTGGAGGAGGAAGCGCTCAAGAATATTGCCCTGTTGCGCGAACTGGCGGAAAATACGCCGGAAGAATTGCTCTCCTGACAAGGCCCGACATGAAACACCTTGACGAATACCGTGAGTCCTCCCTGGCCCTGCCCTTGGTCGAGGAGCTGCGGCGCGCGGTGACCCGCAACGGCGTGCGCGCGGGCGCGTGGGACGCCGGGGTGAAGCGCGAGCTCGCCGAGATCCGGGATGAGGAGCGGCGCGCCGAAGAAGCCGCCGCGGTGAAGGACGCGA
>CAYSON010000031.1:0-8753 GCA_964432635.1 uncultured Desulfopila sp. | reverse complement strand
CCGATACTGCGCGCCTGTCGTCGCCCTCCTCCACGCACACCATGGCCATCTTTCGTAACGGCATCCGCAGCATCCTCCCGCCTGGCCTGGAACTTGTTTCCGGCCCGGGCTGTCCGGTATGCGTCACTTCCGCCTCGCATATGGACGCCTTTATCGCCATGGCCGATCGTCCGGGCGTTCGGGTGGCAATTTTCGGTGACCTCTTTCGGGTCCCCGGTAGCAAGGGATCCCTGGCCGAAGCCAGCTCCCGCGGGGCCAAGATCGAGATCGTCTATTCGCCCATGGATGCCCTTGACCTGGCTGCCGCCAACCCTCAGGAGTTGATGGTCTTTCTCGGTGTCGGCTTCGAGACCACCACCCCTGGAATCGCCGCTACGATTCTCGCCGCCAAAACCAGAAACATCAAGAATTTCGTGGTCTTTTCCACGCAAAAGACCATGCCCGCGCCAATGCGTGCCCTGCTCGACGATCCCGCCCTGCGCATAAACGGTTTGCTCTGTCCCGGCCACGTCTCCTCGATCATCGGCGCCTCGGCCTGGGAGCCATTAGCAAAGGACTATCGTCTCGCCTGCGTCGTTGGTGGCTTTGAGACCGCTGATCTCCTCAAAAGCCTGATTTTGCTGGCGCGGCAGGTTGCAGATGACGACATCAAGGTAGAAAACGTCTATCCCCGCGCGGTGGCCTGGGAACCAAATCAACGGGCGGCAAAGATGGTGGCGGAGATATTCGAGCCCTGCGACATGGATTGGCGAGGCCTAGGCCGCATTCCCGAGAGCGGCTTGAAAATTCGCCAGGCTTACCAAGAGTTCGACGCCGAGATGCGCCTTGAAGTAGTGCTGCCACAATCTTGCGAACCCAAAGCCTGCCTTTGCGGCAATATTCTCAAGGGAATGAACACCCCCCCTGAGTGCCCCCTCTTCGATAGTCGCTGCACCCCGGCAAATCCCATCGGGCCGTGCATGGTTTCAAGCGAGGGAACCTGCGCCGCCTACCATAAATACGGCCGGGACGAATAGTCCCACCGCCGCAATCGCCTCAACCGAGAGAAGTCACCATGTCTGAGCACACCATCCTTCTCGACCACGGCAGCGGTGGACTGGCTAGCCAGAAGCTGATCGGCGAGCTGTTCCTCAAACACCTCGACAACCCAATCCTCCGCACCCTCGAGGACAGCGCCGTCCTTGCCAATCAACCCGGTCGCCTTGCCTTCACCACCGACAGCTACGTGGTCGACCCGATCTTCTTTCCCGGCGGAGATATCGGCAAGTTGGCGGTGCATGGCACCATCAACGACCTGGCGATGCGCGGTGCCGTCCCCCACTGTTTGAGCCTCGGTCTGATCCTTGAGGAAGGCTTTGCCATGACCGATCTCGAAAGGATCATCGTCTCCATCGCCGTGGCCTGTCGCGAAGCGGCGGTGCCGATCGTCACCGGCGACACCAAGGTGGTACCCAAGGGCAAAGGTGACAAAATCTTTATCAACACCTCGGGCATTGGCTTTATCCCTGATGGTATCGATATTTCATCGAAAATGGCCAAAGATGGAGATGCCGTCATCGTTTCCGGAACCATCGGCGACCATGGCATCACCATTATGACGCAACGGGCCGGCATCGCTGTTCGTGGCGATCTGAAAAGCGATACCATGCCGCTGCACCGTCTGACCGCAAGGCTGCTGAGCCAACTGCCTGGGGCAGTGCATACCTTGCGCGATCCGACCCGCGGTGGCGTCGCCACCACCCTCAACGAAATCGCCCAGAGCAGCGGCCTGTCCATCAGCCTCGACGACGCCTCCCTGCCGATACGGCCGCAGGTCCGGGCCGCCTGCGAGCTCTTGGGTCTTGAGCCACTCTATCTCGCCAACGAAGGCAAGTGTCTGGTGATTGTCGCTGGCGACAGAGCCCAGGAAGCCCTCTCCATCATGCAGTCACTTCCCGAGGGACAAGAAGCGGCGATCATCGGCAGGCTCAATGCCGGCAAACCCGGCCGAGTCTCAATCACTACCCCGATCGGTGGCGCCAGGGTGGTCACTCCCCTTCACGGCATGCCGCTGCCCCGTATTTGCTAAGAAAATCAAATATCATATGAACACCATCGCAAAAAAAATCGGCATCGCCGGCATTGGCAATTACATCGTCGGCGACGAAGGTTTCGGCGTCCACGTCGTTCACTATCTGCAGGAACACTACATCTTCCCAGAGAATGTAGAGATCCAGGACGTCGGCACCGCCGGCATCTATATGGCGCCCTTTCTCGAGGAGTGCGACCCGATTCTCGTCATCGACGTGGTCGACATCGAGGGGGAACCTGGTTCCTTCCACTTTTTCGACCTTAAGGATGTCAAGGCCAGCACCTTCCAGACGCGGATGTCGCCGCACCAGCTTGGTCTTCTCGAGATCCTTGAGGTGTGCAAGCTGCGCGGCGAAGCCCCGCAGCATGTGGAATTCTATACGGTCATCCCCAAGGACCTGGGGGATTCCATCGACCTTTCCGAGGAAGTAGCGGCGCGCAAGGTGGAGGTGGCGGAGATGATCCTCTCCCGCCTGACTGCCTTGGGGGTAGCGGTCATCAAGAAGCCTGAGGCCGGGGTGGCATAAACATGCACGAAATTTCCCTGGTCCAGAACTTGGTGCAGCAGCTCAAAGAGCTGGCCGCAGAGAACAAGGCCACGAAAATCCTTACCGTCACCATGGAAATCGGGCCACTCTGTGGGGTGGTGGTTGACTCGTTCCGTTTTGGCTTTGACATCATTTCGGCCGAAGAGGAATTCTTGCGCGGGGCCACACTGCTGGTTGAGGTCCCTGAGGTCGAATACTCCTGCAGCGGCTGTGGCCTCGTGACGAGAAGCGCCGGGTCGCGCCCCGACTTTTGCCCGACTTGCCGGGATACCACCCTTTTCGCGCGTGGTGGTGACGACCTCATCCTGCGCCGGGTGGAATTGGAATAACATAACTGTCAGCGACAGGGCTCGCCCAGGCCCTGTCGCCCCCTTTAACTACGAGGTTACCCTATGTGCGACTCCTGCGGCTGCCCCAGCCCCTCCGCCCACGACCATGACCATGATCACGATCATGGCCACCACCACCATCACCCCGCTCCCCAGGGCAAGACAGTCAACGTCCACACCAGCCTGTTCGCCGCCAACGATGCCCTGGCCCAGGCCAATCGCGACCATTTCGACGAGATCGGCGCAATCGCCCTCAACCTCATCAGCAGCCCCGGTTCTGGCAAGACCACCTTGCTCGAGCACACCATCGATGCCCTCAAGGGCGAGATCAATATCGGGGTGATCGAAGGCGATATAGAAACCGAACGCGACGCCCAGCGCATCCGCGCCAAGGGGGTACCGGTTATCCAGCTCACCACCGGCGGGGCCTGCCACCTTGATGCCGCCATGACCCACAAGGGTTTCCACCGCCTGCAAAAGGAACCGGGCGGCGACAAGATCGATCTGCTCTTTATCGAAAACGTCGGCAACCTAGTGTGTCCATCCACCTTCGACCTTGGCGAGCACGAGCGGGTGGTCCTGGTCTCGGTTCCGGAGGGCCCAGACAAACCGGCCAAATACCCCAAGGCCTTCACCGCTTCCCAGACCTTCGTCATTACCAAGACGGATCTGCTCCCCTATTTCGACTTTCCGGTGCCCGATGCCATGGGCGATGCCCTGCATCTCAACCCACGGCTGCGCACCATGACCCTTTCCGCCAAAAGCGGAGAGGGCATGGAGGCATGGCTCTCCTACCTGCGGGAGCTGGTTGCCGCCAAAAAAGGCGCGGCGAGCAAATAGTCCACCGCTTGGTGAATCGCCCCGCGCTTCACCAAGCAATCGCCACAACCCTTCGTTTTCCTTAGTTATCTCCGATCCTCCCCGCCCTTCTCCGCCGCCGCCTGCACTGCGGTGATCGCCACGGTATTGACAATATCGGGCACCAGGCAGCCGCGGCTGAGGTCGTTCACCGGCTTGCGCAGGCCCTGGAGGATGGGGCCCACCGCCACCGCCCCGGCCGAGCGCTGCACCGCCTTGTAGGTGTTGTTGCCGGTGTTGAGGTCGGGAAAGATAAAGACCGTCGCCCTCCCGGCAATCTTGCTCTCCGGCATCTTGGTCTTGGCCACCTCCATGTCGACTGCCGCATCGTACTGAATCGGTCCCTCGATCTCCAATCCTGGATAAAGGGTCTCTGCCATGCGTCGGGCAATTTCCGTGGCTTGACGTACCTTCTCCACCTGTTCGCCCTTGCCGGAGCTGCCGGAGGAATAGGAAAGCATCGCCACCAGGGGGTCGATGCCAAAAAGTGCGGCGGTCTTGGCGCTGCTGATGGCGATCTCCGCCAACTGCTCGGCGGTGGGATCGGGATTGACGGCACAATCGCCATAGGCCAGCACCCGATCGGCCAGACACATCAGCATAACGCTGGAGACGATGGAGCAATTGGGATTGGTCTTGATGAACTGGAAGGCTGGCCGAATAGTATCGGCGGTGGAATGCTGAGCCCCCGAAACCATACCGTCTGCATGACCTTTGTAGATCATCATGGTCCCGTAGAAGTTGAGATCGGCCATGATGTCCCTGGCCAGTTCCATGGTTACCCCTTTATCGCGACGCAGCTGATAGTAGGTCTCGGCGTAGTCATCGAACTGCGGCGCAGTACTGGGATCGACGATAGTCGCCTTTTCAAGATGCAGACCGAGCAGGCGGATGCGATCGGCGATCCGATCCTCGCGCCCAAGCAGGGTGATATCCACCACCTCGCGACGCAAAAGAATCTCCGCCGCCTTGAGGATGCGATCAGTCTCGCCCTCGGGCAAAACGATGTGCTGTTTGTTGACCTTGGCCCGCTGCAAAAGGCGCGACTCGAACATCTTGGGGGTGACGATGGTCGTCTTGGTCTTGATGATTTTTTCACCCAGCTCCTCGATATTCACGTGTTTTTCGAAGGTTACCTGAGCTTGGGCGATCTTTCTGGCATTGTCCGGGGTAATATAGGCGTGCATTTGATCGACGCGCACCGCCGCCTGAAAGGTGTTTTCGTTGACGGCGATGATCGGCACCGTGTCGGGAAAACCTTCGATCACCCGCTGCACCGAGGCCTCAGGGACCAAACCTCCGGTGAGCATCAGCCCGGAAATTTTCGGCATGGTTTTCGACTGCACCGCTGCCAGGCAGGCGAGGATAACGTCGCTTCGGTCCCCAGGAGTTATGACCAACGCCCCGTACTCGATGCGTTCGAGGAGGTTGCGCAACTGCATGGCGGCGATGGTGAAGCCGCGTACGTGCCGGGTGAGATGCTTTTCGCCATAGAGGACCTCGGCGTTGAGCAGGCGGGCCACCTCCCCCACCGAGGGCATACCGAGGTTGTCGGTATTGGGGATGATATAGGTGAGCTTGGTGGAAGAAATACCCTCGGCCGCCAGCTGTTCGCCGAGTTCCCTTACCGAATCAGGATGAACGCGATTGACGATGGTGGCGATCAGATCGCAGCCCCGGTCCTCGATGGATTCATGGTAAACCTTGATGGCGCGGATCAGCGAATCGATCGGTTTCATCTTCGCCCCGGCCACGAGGAGGATGGGACTGCCGATATTGTTGCTGATCGAGACGTTGAGATCGAAATCGAAGGAACGTGAGGCCCCCACCAGCTCTATGCCCTCACAGAGAACGAAATCGGCCTTTTCCGCGAGCAGGTTGTATTTGTTGAGGATCTCCTCGTGCAACTCAGCATTCTTCCCCATGGCGACCAGCTGGTTCATCTCCGCCAAGGTGAAGGCATACATTTCCTCGTAGCTGGTGGGAAGGTGAAAATGGCTTTTGAGCAGGTTGATGGTATTATCGCGCTCGCCGGCACGGTGGTCAACATCGATGATCGGACGGTAAAAAAGAACGTTTTTGACGTTACGGGTCAACAATTCCATGAGCCCGAGAAGGATGGCTGATTTACCGCTCCGCGGCTCGGTGCCGACAACATAGAGATTTTTGGACATAGGATTCTCGTAAAGAAATTTTTCAGGAGGAATGATGATGCCGCGGTAGCGGCTGCAAGGCATTACAATACTTACAGCTCATTGGAAAACAACGTGACGGTGTCAAATATTGCGGGGCTTCATGGCCATCCCGGTCAATCGGGTCTTTGCAGCAGGCAAGTGTTACCTCCCACTGTACAGGATTATCCCCAGCTTTGCCAGAAATGGCGAAACCAGCTGGCCTCTCCATGGCGACGGGAACGAAAGGTGCCAAGTCGACAGCGTAGTTGCTCCCCCGGCCCCTGTGACGGAGAGCATCGTCTTGTATATACATGCTGGTCATGTTTATCATATAAATCTTGCACAACCAACGATATGTATATACAATCAAAACATATTCAACCTTACCGACACCGGCTCGCCACCACACCCGACAAGCCTGCCCAGCAACACGCACCAGAGGGAGACAAGCAATGCAGACGATCTGTATCAATCCTGGAAAAATGGCCCTGGCCCAGTTACGTCAGGTGGCGGAGCAACCGGTGGTGGTCGAGCTTTGCCAGAACTGCCGGGATGGCATCCACGCCTCGGTGGCCACGGTGCGGGGCCTCATCAACCAGGGCCGGGTCATTTACGGCATCAACACCGGGTTCGGTCTGCTTGCAAAAACCTTGATTCCTCACGATGAACTTGAGCATCTGCAGCGCTCCATCGTGCTCTCCCACGCCGCCGGGGTCGGCTCGCTCATGGCCGAGTCGACGGTACGGCTGATGATGATCCTCAAGATCAACAGTCTGGCGCGAGGCTATTCCGGCATTCGCCTGGAGGTGATCGAGGCTCTGATTCGACTGGTCAATGCCGGCGTCTCCCCCTGCGTGCCGCAGAAGGGTTCGGTGGGCGCCTCCGGCGACCTGGCTCCCTTGGCCCATATGAGCACCGTGCTTCTCGGCGAGGGCGAAGCCCTCTATCAAGGCCACGTGATCAGTGGCCGGGAAGGCCTGGAATACGCCGGTCTGCAGCCGATCACCCTAGGCCCCAAGGAAGGTTTAGCCCTCTTGAACGGCACCCAGGCCTCCACCGCCTTTGCCCTGCAAGGGCTCTTCGCCGCTGAACGGATGTTTGCCGCCGCCACCGTATCCGGCAGCCTCTGCGTCGAGGCGGCACTCGGCAGCCGCCGCCCCTTCGACCCTCTTATCCACGAGGTCCGCGGCCATCAGGAGCAAATAGACACCGCCGCCGCCTACCGCAGCCTCCTTGACCACAGCGAGATAGAGATCTCCCACCGTAACTGCGAGGCAGTGCAGGACCCTTACTCGCTGCGCTGTCAGCCCCAGGTGATGGGGGCCTGCCTCACCCAGATCCGCAACGCCGCGCAGGTCCTCGCCGTCGAGGCCAATGCCGTTTCCGACAACCCGCTGGTCTTTGCCGAACACCACGAGATCCTCTCTGGGGGCAACTTCCATGCCGAACCGGTGGCCATGGCCGCCGACAACCTGGCCCTGGCCCTGGCTGAAATCGGCGCCCTCTCCGAACGCCGCATTGCTCTCCTGATCGACACCCACATGTCGAAACTGCCTCCTTTTCTTGTGGAAAAGGGTGGTCTCAACTCCGGTTTCATGATCGCCCAGGTGACTGCGGCGGCCCTGGCCAGTGAAAACAAGTCGCTAGCCCATCCGGCTTCAGTGGACAGCCTGCCCACCTCGGCCAATCAGGAAGACCATGTTTCCATGGCCGCCTTTGCCGGCCGACGCCTGCGGGACATGTCCGAAAATACTGCCGGAGTGGTGGCCATCGAACTCCTCGCCGCCTGCCAAGGCCTCGATTTCCGCGCCCCACTCAAGTCCTCACCGCTGTTGGAGCAGGCCCAGGCCAAGGTCCGCGCCGTGGTGCCCTTCTACGACCAGGACCGCTACTTCGCCCCTGACATCAAAAAGGCACAAGCCCTCATCGAAAACGGCGCATTCGACGGACTGATACCCAGAGGATTGTTGCCAAGTTTTGCCGCCTAGCGATCCGCCGGCCGCTCAACCTGGCGAGCCTCTGTGCGAACGTTCGAGAAAACCAGGTTGCTCTATATGGCCGAAGGTATAGCGGGCCACGAGGTAACTGAGGGCGAGGGTGGCCAAAAAAAGCGCCAGGTTCTTCATTTTCCCGCCGAGATACATGGTGCAGAACGTGTCAATGATGCTTTTCACCAAGGGATGGACCAGATACAGACTGAGACCAACCTTACCCAACTCGCGTAGCGGGGCGAGAGTGAGGCAACGGTGGGTGAGCGTGTTCCTGGCCACAACCACCGCAAACACCAGCAAGCCGGCAAGAAAGCCATAGAATCCGAAAAACTTCTGGCTGAGCACCATTTTTTGCCCAAGGAGATGGCCGGTCGAAAAGAGAAGGAAAAAAATGAGGATGAGCGGCACCAGCAGCGCACCGCCCCGGCCAATCATCACCAGCGTTCGACCGGAATGATGCATGACCGACATCAGACGTGAGTAGCCGAAAGAAAAGAACACCCCGGAAAGAAACACCCCAAAAAACAGGGGTAAGCGCACGTGGTCCATGCCGAGCAGCCAGATGCTGCCTATATCGACATAGCTGTTCCAGGCAATGGCGGCGGCAAGAAGAGCAATCGGCACAACGAGCACCCACCGCGCCAGCGGTAAGACCAGGAGGAAAACGGTGAGCGGCCAGAGCAGATAGAAGCAAATCTCCTGCGGTAATGCCCAGAGATGCCCGTCTCCCTGAAGAAATAACCCATGGGCCAGGGCGAGGTTGAGACGACCGTTCAGCAGATA
>CAYSON010000030.1:0-13685 GCA_964432635.1 uncultured Desulfopila sp. | reverse complement strand
GGTCTTTGGGGCATTTCTCTGCTGGTATTTTTCCTGGAACCCCGCAACCTTCCTCAGCTATAAACTGCGCAGCCTTGACCCGGCACGCCAGGCCGAGGAGTTATCGACGCAACCCGGAGTGCCTCTTGCCGCCAACGAGCGATCGGTGGTGGTTCCACCCATTCTCGATACCCGCACAGTCCCGGCCAAGATTCTCGATCTGCCAAGTCCAACCATCGCCACCGCTGCCACCACCGAGCCACGGCGTAGCGACGACTTTTGGCCGACCTCAGGAACCACCAGATATCACGTCAACGCCATTTTCACCAAGGAAACAAAAGTGGCTCTGGCCATCGACGACCATCCCACCCGCACCTTGATCTTCCGTGAGGGAGAACAGGTGAGTTGGCGAGCGGTGGAAAAGCTGATCGTCAACATACCGCCACAGGGCGGAATGAAGGTCGTGCTTAATGGCATCGCCATCGATCTGCCACCCCCTGAAAACGAGGTAATAACTCTGACCATTCCAGAGTCTCTGCTTCGCTAGCAGCACCATGGAAACCGACGTCATCGTCCTCGATTGCAGCGATCATGGCGAATCCGATGTCATCGTCACCCTCTTCAGCCGCGACAATGGACGGATGACAGCGATCGCCAAAGGAGCTAAGAAGAGCCTCAAAAGGTTTGTCAACAAGCTGGAAATATTCAGCTTTCTTCATGTCATCTGTAATCGCAAGACGCCCGACAGCCTGGCCTTGCTCGCCGAGGCTGATCTTCATTGCGCGTTTATCAACATCCGCCACCATCTTGAACTGTATGTAGTAGCCACGGTCATCCGTGAGTTTCTCCTCATCGCCGTCAAAGACAATGAACCCGATGAACGGATCTTTCAACTGAGCCTCTGGGCCCTCCATCAACTCGACCAACAGCATACGCCTCGGACGATTCTTGCCCTGTTTCTCATCCGCTTTTTTGAATACATCGGCTATCGCCCAAATTTGGACAACTGCGGCCGGTGTCAAGGCCAGGTCTCGGCTGCGGGTTCCTTGAGCTTTCTCCCCGAGGCCGGCACTCTGCTCTGCGCCCGCTGCCTTGACACCTCCACATCAATCTCCTCGCTCTCCCAGGGAACGCTCAAGATGCTGCGCACTGCACAAAACCTGCCCCTGCAGCGGCTCGATCGGTTGCGGCTTTCCGAACCTCTCCAGCAGGAGTCACTAAAAATGCTGCATGCCTACGGTAAGAGTCTTTTTCAGAGGGACATTGTCTCGTGGCGCCACCTGTGGCGACAACCGGGGAGAAGATGTTAACCAGGGTGCTGCAAGCAAGACCGTTCAGGCTTCTCGTCGAAACAACCAAGGAGGAAACAATGAAACACTTAGCAACCATTACCCTCTTGCTGTTGCTGTGTGCGGCACCAGCAGTGGCCGGATCGGGGGATGCACATCGCCTCGGCGGTGGTGTCAACTACTGGGTAACCCTCGAGGACGTTGAGTTCGATGACAAAAAATTCGACGAAGACGGGATATCCTACCTGATTTCCTACCAATTCTGGCCTTCCCTACTCGGTGTCGAACTCGACCTTGAGCTGCTGCCGGATCGCTTCGGCGAGACCGCTCTGGCCCCGCAGGCATACGTGCTCTTCGGTCGCACCATTTATGTCGGCGCCGGCATCGGTATCATTTACAGCGACAGCGAGTTTGCCGAAGAGCCCTTTTTCGCCCTGCGCGCCGGCTTGAATCTGGAGCTGCTTCCCGGCCTCTACGCCGACATCAACGCCAACTATCGTTTCAACGATTCGGCCGAATTGGACGACGAAGAGCGAAATATCGACACCGACACGGTCTTTCTCGGGGCAACGGTGCGATTTGCCTTCTAGCACCTAGGAAGCTATTGTGTTGCTGAGAGGTAGCGAATTTCCCCGCTGTATTCAGTCGTTAGCGATCCATCGCCAAGACGCAAGCACAGGCCACCCCCCTCTTCCACGCCGACCACCTCAGCCTGGTACTGCGGGGCAGAGACCACATCAAATCCGTACACCACCCTCTTGCCGATGGAATCGCAAAGCGACAACCAGCGGTCGAGCAAGAGGTGGCGTCCCTCTCTGCCGGCAAAGCCCTCGCCGCGCAGGTGAGCCGCCTCCTCAACCAGCAGAATACCGAAATTACAGGACAACTTGGCAAGGAAGGTGGTGGTGAAATCGGTCAGGTCGATAGTCTTCCCACACACTTCGGACAGACTGACCGCGCTTGTTCCCAACTCCCCAGGAAAATCGGTGTTGTTGATGTTGATGCCGAAACCGATCAGGGCGTAGTCTTCTCCAAGCTGCGGTTCGCGATAGCCCTCGACCAGAAAACCCGCCAGCTTCTTGCCGGCGACGAGCACATCGTTGACCCAGCGGATGGTGGCCGCCACACCGTAACCGTCGCGCACCGCCTGGCAGCCGGCAACGCCAACCGCCAGGGGGATAAAACCGCGCCAGCGCGGCAGGAGGGTGTCGGCAAAGATCATGCAGCCCCACAGTCCACCGAGCGGCGCATGCCAGCTGCGCGCAAAGCGTCCCTTGCAGAGGTTTAACTGATCGGCGAGGATGATGGTTCCCGAGGCGGCGGAACGGCCCCGGGCGGCAAGATCGGCAATATGACTGCGGGCGCGGTTCATTGCTCGCGGCAAGTGTCGATGACTCTCGATCACCGAGCCAACAAAGGCCCCGGAACGCCCGATGAGGGACCTGTCGCCTATTCGCTGCAGGTCGGCAGCGCTCAACTCCAGCTGCAACTTGCGCAGCACCTCAGCAGAGGACGGTCGGTTTTCCCCGGGTGCAGTCAGTGGCCAGGTATGCGGCTCAGTGCTCACTGTCCCACTCGGCTTTGACCCGGGTGATGATCTTCTGAATCAAGGGCAGTTTCTCCGGAGCGCAAACCCCAAAGAGCGAGTCTCCCTGGGCCACCGACACCCCAGGCTTAAAATAGACCGAGTATATCACGCCGCGTTCGCCTTGATAGTAGATGGGGGTATCACGTTTCATCAGGGACATGGTCAGCACCTCGTCACCCGGCTCGACGCTGACCGCCCTGGCGCCCTTTTTGTCGATTCGCGATTGGATGTCCATGGCGAAAAAGTACTTGGCCGATTCGGGGGCCGAAAAAAGATACAGGACATCCCTGAGGATGTTCTCGATGATTTCCTTTTTTTTAAGGGGGTGCTTGATGGTCATCAGCTTGACCCCGGCCTCGACGAAACAGCCCTCCAATTCCGTATGGATTTCCGAGACCATGCCGTTGACCTGAGCTCCCACCAGCCGCGGGTTGCGCTCACGATTGATCTCATAGAGCGGCGTCCCGGCTATCTGCAGCCACTCCCCGGAGGGTGCGAACACCTCTTGCCCCACTTTCGCCTTGAAGGTCACCCTGCCGGTATGCACCGCATGGATAGCAACATAGTCGAAGGGATCGGCCTTGTATTTGCTAAATATTTCTTCGAACGCCAATTCGTTAGCCATATAGCACCCATTGCTTGAACTCTTTTTCCTGCCACCCGGGTGGAATCGTGACACCACCCTGCACCACCCGCTCGCCCAAGCCTTCGCCGGCTTGGGCACGTTTCGGCTGCTCGTTTATACCGGCTGCCATGCTCCAAGGCAAGACCATTTTACAGCACCACCAGGGCGGCTAAGCCAATCGGACCGCTTTTCCTTTTCCTCCAGGCACTGTTTATGGTACAATCGTTGCCCGCAGTGCCAGGAAAACCCGGCTCAAAGCCCGTTTACCCATGGCCGCCTGCGCCGCCGTCACCATCGATGCTTCCCCAGCCGACACAGACCATGACCTCCACCGCTAAAGACAGCCTGTTCAACGTTTCCGCCGTCGCCGAGGACTTTGTCTTCAACGAGCGGGTGGTCGAAGTCTTCGACGACATGGTTGACCGCTCCATACCCTTTTACAAAGTGGTGATCGAAGCCACCGCCCATCTTCTCGACAAACTGCTCCGCCCCGGCGACACCGTTTACGATCTCGGTTGCGCCACCGGTAGCAGTCTGCTTGCCTTGAGCCGCTTGCTGCAACACCGTGAGTTGTCCTTTATCGGCATCGACAATTCGCCGGCGATGCTCGACAAGGCCCGGCTCAAGGCGGAGCTGCACGGCAAACAGGGCAGCATCTCTTTTGTGCACCAGGACATCACTGACTTTGATCACCGCGGCGCCGGGGCGATCCTCATCAATTATACCCTGCAATTCATCAGACCGCTGCAACGCCAGGAGTTTCTCTGCCGGCTTGTCGACAATCTCCGTCCCGGCGGTGCATTGCTGATGAGCGAAAAGATTATCAGCCACCAGCCGCGACTCAACCGTCAGTTTATCGATATCTATCACGATTTCAAGAAATCCCGGGGCTACTCCGAACTCGAGATCGCCAGGAAGCGCGAGGCCCTGGAAAACATACTGATTCCCTTCTCCCTGGCAGAAAATACGGCGATGCTTGAAAAGGCCGGCTTATGCGGGGTGGAGAGCTATTTTCGCTGGTTCAATTTCGCCTCCTTGGTGGCGATCAAAGGCGAATAGTCTGATGCACCCGAACTATCTTGATTTCTTATCGCCGCGAGCAGATCGCGACGCCATCCTTGGCGAACATCGCCGGCGCCTGGCCTGGGCCGAACAGAATAAAAAGGGTTTCCTGCGCTTTCGCGAGCCGGCCTCCCGCCTTGCCCGCTTCCCTGCCCGCCACCTTGATATTCATGGCCCGCAGGTGACCATCGGCCTGGCCGAAGAGCTGGACCAGAATGCGCGGCAGCTGGTATACAATGACCTGCGGCAGTTCATGCCCTGGCGTAAAGGCCCCTTTTCGATATTCGGAACCATCATCGACGCTGGGTGGCGCAGCGACCGCAAGTGGCAACGGCTGGAAGCCATCCTCCCCGACCTCTCGGGAAAGGTCGTCGCCGACATTGGCTGCAATAACGGTTACTATATGTTCCGCATGGCCGCCCAGCGGCCGGCACTCGTCCTCGGCTTCGAGCCGACCATTCAGCACTACTATTGCTTCACCGCGCTCAACGCCATGGCCGGGTGCGATAACCTGGCCATCGATCTTCTCGGGGTCGAGCACCTGTCGCTCTTTACCTCTTCCTTTGATGTCGTCTTCCTCATGGGGATCATCTACCACCGACCCTCGCCGCTGCAGACCTTGCGCGACATCCACGCCGCCCTCAAACCAGGGGGCACCCTGATCGTCGAGTCCCAGGCCATTCCCGGCGAGGAGCATCTCGCCCTCTTCCCCACCGATACCTACGCCAAGGTTCCCGGCACCTATTTCGTCCCCACCGGCCCCTGCCTAATCAATTGGATGGCCAAGGCCGGCTTCGCCGATCTTGATCTCTTCTGCCGCCACCCTATGTCTGGCGAGGAGCAGCGCCGCACGCCGTGGATGACCTTCGAATCCTACGAGGATTTTCTCGCCCCCGGCGATCCAAGCCGCACCTTCGAGGGCTACCCCGCCCCCTGGAGGATCTTTGTCAAGGGGTACAAAAAAGGTTGAACCATTACCAAGAAATCGGCCGTCTCGGTTGCCATCACTGATGTCCATGGTTACACTGAGGCGACAAACGACTTCATGGTCGATTCGTTTGCCGTACGCCCAGAGAAACGGCGATGTTCGGCCGAGCACCACCGGGATGCCCAATGGTCATGTGCTTTGCACCCTCCAGCGCATTGCCGACTGGCGGCTACTGATTGTCCCCTCTTCCCAGAACAGCCAAGGAGCCTCAAGAATGGAATTAAAGAACTACACCCTGTACAGCAGCGGTCTCAAAGGAGCCGAAGCCGTCTTCGGCGAAAACGCCGAGAAAACCGGCATCAACGAGGTGGTGTACTCGTTTGATGGCCACAAGTTGACCCGCGAGCGCAATGTCGTCCTCCTCGACAAGGACCAGCTGGAGCGTGGGGACATCAGTATGGAGCTGGCCTCGCGCATGCTCAACCGCACCTACTACGAGACCGAAAAGATTCGCAAGGTGCTGCAGACCATCTTCCACATGGTTAACAGCGGCCATCAAATCTTTGTCATCGGCGCCATCCAGGAGGACGGCTCGGTCAAAGGCGGCACCGGTTGGTCGGTGGAGTTGGCCAAGATGTTCAACCGTCCCCTGCATGTCTTCGATCAGCCACAAAAGAAATGGTTCACCTGGAAGAACGGCTGGCGCGAAGATTCGCCGCGTATTGAGTACGAGACCTTTGTCGGCAGCGGCACCCGTTATCTCAGCGATGCCGGGCGCGAGGCCATCGAGAAGCTGTTCGTCGATTCCTTCACGACTCGCTGAACGAGGTCCGGTCGCGACGGCTACCTGGTCACGACCGGTTTGCCGGTGAATTACAGCAAATGCCATTTTGATTTCGCCACCCTGCCCTGGCTGACCAGCCCGCGAAAGCAGCTCGACCTCCAGGGCGTGGCCATCGGCTTGATCAAGCTGCCGCCCAACCAGGGCTATACCTTTACCCATCGCCATCGCTGCCAGGAGGAAGTGTACCTGGTAATCGAAGGCAACGGCGTTCTTTTTGTCGACGGGGAGTTGCTCGATGTAACCCGCGGGGACGCGGTGCGGGTAGCGCCGCAGGCGAAACGGGCGCTCAAGGCCGGCGACCTCGGCTTGCTGGTGTGCTGTGCTGGAGGCGTTGCCGAGGGTTATCCTAAAAACCCCCATTCCCGCTACCTCATCGACGACGGCATTGCCGACTATGACGATATCCCACCTTGGTACCAGGGCGATGAGGAGGTGCGGCGCCGTAACGAAGTGTTGAAGAAGCGCCGCAAAGTCACCGCGACAGCAGATCTACCCGAGCGGCTCTCCCCGGCGAGGGGTGCCGATGACGAGTAACCAGGAGCGCGTATGAATTGCCACCCCCGATCCGGGGCGCGAATCTGCCAGGGATGCGGCAGGTTGATCGGCGGAGACCTTGCCGTCTGCCCCTATTGCAACAAGCGGCAAGCGGGTTCGGGCTGGCGGTCCTGGCTTGATCTGGACGCCACAGGTGACCCGGCCAGGCCGGTGCGCCTTTTGATCGCCGCCAACGTGGTTATGTTCATCCTGTCGATTCTTATCGACCCCCGACTCTCCAGCTTCTCCCCATTTGAGTTTCTTGCCCCGACCAACCAGAGTCTCTTAGTCCTCGGATCCACCGGCTCCCTGCCATTGTGGCAAATGGGACGCTGGTGGTCGCTGGTGGCGGCCGGCTTTCTCCACGGCGGCCTGCTCCATCTTCTCTTCAACATGCTCGCCCTGCGCCAGCTGGCACCCTTGATGCTGCGCGAATTCGGCATCGAGCGGACCATCGTCATCTACAGCCTGGGCAGCATCGGCGGTTTTCTCGTCTCCGCCCTGGCCGGGGTCAAGCTGACCATCGGCGCCTCGGCGGCGATCTGCAGCCTCATCGGCGCCCTGCTCTACTACGGCAAGAGCCGTGGCGGCACCTACGGCCAGGCGGTCTTCAGCCAGATCGGCGGCTGGGCAATGGGCATCGCCCTGTTCGGCTTTCTCTTTCCGGGAATCAACAACTGGGGGCACGGCGGCGGCATGGCCATGGGAGCACTGCTTGCCTGGCTGCTCGGCTATCGCGAGGTGCGGCGTGAGACTGCAACCCAGCGGCTCGCGGCGAGGATCTGCATAATCGCCACCGCCCTGGTGCTGGCCTGGTCGGCACTCAACGGTCTAGCTTTTTTCGTCCTCACCTAAGGCGGGCTGGCGCCCACAACCCAGGGTACTCATGTGGTAGGGCACCCCCCGCCCCCGCCACTCATTCGTTGACGTTGATTTCGAGGATACGTCCACCGGGCTTGAGGCTGTCACCCTTCTTGGCGTGTACCTGGGTGACTATGCCAGCCATCTCGGTGAGAATCGGGGTTTGCATCTTCATGGCCTCCATGATCGCCACTCGGTCGCCGACCAGCACCTCCTGCCCTTCCGAAACCGAAATCTCGACAATCTTGCCGGAGAACGGCGAGCGCATATCGCCAATCTTGGCGAGATCAAGAATCTCCTCCTTGCTGAGGATCGGGGTCCCGCCGGGGCCGGCCGCAGCCGCCTTGGTCTTGAAATTGAAGATCGAGGGATGGTGGTCGACGCTGAAGTAGACGCTGGTCTCGCCGGCGTCGTTGGCCGGGGAGGGGCCAACCTCGATCATATGCTCCTTGCCCTGATGGTCGCGAAAGTTGAGCTTTTCGCCAACCTCGAAGCCGCCACGGCGAAAGAACACATTGGGTCCAAGGACATAGACCTGGCCATAATTTTCCATGAACTTGAAGAACTCCACCGCGTCGCCTGGGTGTTGCAGGTAGAGCACCAATTGCTCATCGGTGGGTTCGACCCCGATCTGCTCAGCTAGGGCGTAGCGCTCGTGGCCGAGATCGACCTCGCCGATGCTTTCGAGACCACCCTCCTTGGCCAACACCTCGCGCCAATCTTCCCCCAGCACCTTTTCGTAGATCCACTCTTCCGGCTGGTAGAAGGGAAAGGGCCCGTACTTGCCAAGCAGCAGGTTGCGTAGGTCGCCGGAGGGGTTGCCGTAGCGCTTACCGCCGAGGACATTGGCCACCGCCGTGGTCCACAGAATCTGCGAGCCGGGTGTCACCGACCAGTAGTTGCCGAGCTCCTTCTGCACCCGGGGCAGTTCCTTGTGGAGGATCTCCGGCATGCGGTCGAGAAACCCGCCCTTGGCCGCCTGCTCAAGGCTCGATCCCATGGCCCCGCCCGGCAGCTTGTGGATCTGCACCGTCGGCTGAAAGCCCTTGATCTGCGACTCGAACTGCTCGTAATGGCGACGTTGATCACCGATGACCTCGGAGGTGGCGATGATTGCTTCCTCGTCGAGTCCTTCCGGCTCATGACCGTATTCGCGCAGGGTCTGTACCACGGTGAGAATCGGCGGTGGTCCATAGAAACCGGAGAAGGCCGAATCGGCAGCGTCAACGATGGTGGCGCCGTGGCGCACTGCCTCGACGATGCGGCCGATATCGTTGCCATCGGTGTTGTGACCGTGATAGTGGATGGGCACCTCGGCAAAGCGCTGCTTGAGGCCGTCGACCAGCTCGCCGATGCGCTTGGGGGAACCCAGCCCGCCGTGGTTCTTGATACAGAGGGTGACATCGCGGCCGGTAACCGCCAGCAGTTCTTCGGCCTTGGCCAGATAATAGGCGTTGGTGTGCTCCGGACCGGTGGAGAAGCACAGGCAGGGTTCGTTGAGTTTGCCCGCCTTGCCCACCTCCTCAAACACTGCGTACATATTGGGTACGTGATTAAGGAAGTCGAAGGTGCGCCAGACATCAACATATTTGGCGAACTCGCGCACGGTGAAACGGATGACGTTCTGAGGGTAGGGCCGGTAGCCGAAGAGGTTGATGCCGCGGCACAGGGTCTGAAACATGGTTCCCGGCATCCTCTCCCGCAGCTTTTTCAGTTTGAGGAAGGGGTCGACCTGCTTGCGCAGGATATCGACATGAATGGAGGCGCCACCAGTGATCTCCAGCGAGAAATAGCCAGCCCGATCCCGATGCTTGGCAGCCATGATATCGGTATGGAGCAGGATACGGTTCTTGAAATCTGACTGCGACTGGTCGCGGGCGGTATTGGTGATGAAATAGCCCTTGGCCCCGCGCAGAGCCGCGAGAATGGTCTGTACCGAACTCCCTTGCTGAATCCTTGTCATAGATCTGTTCCCGACTGGTAAAGGCCGCTACCCCGAGGCAGGTCGCCCGGAGAGCTTTGCCGCTTGATTATTTGGAGAAGGGATTTTCCTTGCTGTAGTGAATTTTGGCGATAAAGCGCGCTAATTTGCCTACCTCGCTGGCATCTTCGTCATAGATGAAGATATGCGGGTGGGTTTCGATGTAGGAAGTATCAAAGTCTCCGCTGACGAAGTCCTTCTCGTTGGCGATATTCATATAGAAAGGAATGGTGGTCTTGGGGCCGCGGATGGCGAAGTTCTGCAGACAGCGCTTGAGACGACCAACGGTTTCCTCCCAGGTGAAGCCGTGCACGGTGAGCTTGACCAACAGCGAGTCGTACACCTCGGGGATAACATACCCCTGGTAGACAAAGCCATCGAGACGGACACCGAAGCCGCCGGTGGAGCGATAGACATGGACCTTCTTGCCACCCTCGGGCATGAAGTCGTTCTTGGGGTCTTCGGCATTGATGCGCACCTCGATGGCATGACCGCGGATCTGCACATCTTTCTGGGCGAAGGAAAGCGGCTTGCCGAAGGCGATGTTGATCTGGTTGCGGACGATGTCGATGCCGGTGATCATCTCGGTGACCGTGTGTTCAACCTGCACCCGGGTGTTAATCTCCATGAAATAGTAACGCTGGTCGCGATCGATGAGAAACTCCACCGTACCGGCATTGAGATAGTTGGCGGCGCGGGCGGCGTGTACCGCCGTATTGCAGATCTCTTCGAGCAGCGCCTGGTTCTCGATCATCGATGGGGCAATCTCCACCAGCTTCTGATTGCGGCGCTGAATGGAACAGTCGCGCGTGCCAAGGTGCAGGGTGTTGCCATGGCTGTCGGCAAGAATCTGCACCTCGACATGCTTGGGGTTGACCACCAGCTTTTCGAGATAGACCGAATCGTCGTTGAAGGCGGCCAGGGCCTCGGCTCTGGCTACCGGCAGCTGCTCGCGCAGATCATTGTCCGACTCGATGCGGCGAATGCCTCGGCCGCCGCCGCCGGAGGTGGCTTTGAGCATCAGCGGGTAGCCGTGTTGGGCAGCAAAGGCCAGGGCCTCGGCCACCCCCTCCCGGCCCTGCTTGAGATCCTCGGTGCCGGGTACCATGGGAATGCCGGCTTCGGCCATGATTCTGCGGGCGATGACCTTGTTACCGAGATTGTTGATAATCTCGGCACTGGGCCCGATAAAGATGATGTCATTGTTCTCGCAGGCCTTGGCGAAAAAAGGATTCTCGGCCAGAAAGCCGTAACCGGGGTGGATAGCGCAGGCCCCCGAGCGTTTGGCGGCGCGGATGATTTTTTCGATGTCGAGATAATCTATTCGTGGACCGTCACCGAGCAGATAGGCCTCGTCGGCAATGCGGATGTGACGCGACATCTCGTCCGGTGTCTCGTATACCGCCACCGCCTCGAATCCCAGTTCCTGGATGGCCCTGATCAAACGTATGGCAATCTCGCCTCGATTGGCGACAAGAATTTTCTTTCCCACAACATCTCCTCTTGCTGAATACCATCAACGACTACTTCCGTTAACGCAAAATGGCTAGGTTACTGCAGGCAACCATCCGCCAAAACAACGAGACCTTGACCATGCCGCAACAGGCACCATTCAAAGGCCGTTCCTAATCAGGGTATCGATTCGACATTCTTGATCTTTTGTTGCCGTCGGCGGGGGCTGGAGGTTTGTCGGCCATTGTAATCAGTGCCAGTGGACAAATCAATCAATATAACTGAGGAGTGTTTTTCTCGTCCATTCTTTTCCCGCCTGAACAAAGGGGGCGTGCGGCTTGACCCCCGCAATCATCGACAAACGCGGATTTCGCCCGATTACGGTTGACGAAATCGGTCCCGTCAAGTTAAATATTGAAGTTTTGCCTACAGCTTTCGAGGGACCAACAGGATGGTCTCCGCTCCCCGGCCCAGCGCCCCGCCGCTGCCGCCGGCAAGCCTTCACAACTTGACACTTTACCGACCTCCTCGCCCCGCGGACGGCCGCCTGCTCCTGCCAAGCTGCGCCTCAGCCCCCAGGTCCCGAGATCGATCGGCTCATCCCCAAGGATTCTATGCCATGAAAGCGATCATTGCTCTCGAAGACGGAACCACCTTTGCCGGCCGCTCTTTTACCGGCCACGGCGAGGCAGTCGGCGAAATCGTCTTCAACACTTCGATGTGCGGCTACCAGGAGGTGCTCACCGACCCCTCCTACACCGGGCAGCTCGTCACCATGACCTATCCCCTAATCGGCAACTACGGCATCAATGCTGAGGATATGGAATCGGCGGCGATACACCCCAAGGCCTTTCTGGTCAAGGAGTATCACCATCTGCCCTGCAATCATCGAGCCACCAGCACCCTCGCCGATTTCCTCGTGGAACACCGCATCCTCGGCGTACAAGGTTTCGACACCCGCGCCCTGGTGCGGCACATCCGCAGCAAGGGGGCGATGAAGGCCATGGTTTCCACCCGCGACCTTGACCGCCTGTCGTTGGTTGATCGGGCCAAAGCCTGGCCGGGTTTCCTTGGACTCGACCTGGTCGCCGAGGTCACCTGCACTGCACCTTACGGTTGGGCCGACAACCGCCCACAACCTGGAAGTAATTTCCGCACCACCGCGGGAAGTGCGGACAGCCTCAAGGTGGTGGCCTTTGATTTCGGCATCAAATACAACCAACTGCGCCTGCTTGCCGAGAAGGGCTGTAGGGTCCAGGTGGTCCCGGCCTATAGCGATGCCGAGGAGATTCTCGCCATGGAACCGGACGGCATTTTCCTTTCCAACGGCCCCGGCGACCCGGCCGGGGTGCGCGGGGTGGTCGACACGGTGCGCCGGCTGCTCGGCAAGAAGCCGATCTTCGGCATCTGTCTTGGCCACCAGATTCTCGGTTTGGCCTATGGCGGAACCTCCTACAAACTAAAATTCGGCCACCGCGGCGGCAATCAGCCGGTCAAGGACCTGACCACCGGCCACGTCGAAATAACCTCACAGAACCACGGTTTCTGTATCGACATCGCCAGCCTGCCACCGGGCGAGGTTGAAGTCACCCATATCAATCTCAACGACAACAGCCTCGAGGGCATGCGACACACCAGATACCCGGCCTTTTCGGTGCAATACCATCCCGAGCACGCGCCTGGTCCGCACGACGCCGTCTATCTGTTCGACCGCTTTCTCGCCATGATGCGCCAGCACCGGGCAAGGTAATCAACCAACAGCATCTCCGACGTGCGACACCCGCAACCTCTTATCCGCCAAACCATAGCGACTACCATGCCGAAACGAACCGACATCCATAAAATCCTCATCATCGGCTCCGGACCGATCATCATCAGCCAGGCCTGCGAGTTCGACTACTCGGGCGCGCAGGCGGTCAAGGCGCTCAAAGAGGAAGGCTACCAGGTGGTGCTGATCAATTCCAACCCGGCGACGATCATGACCGACCCGGAGTTCGCCGACCGCACCTACATCGAACCGATTACCCCGGAATTCGTGGCCAAGGTCATCGAGAAGGAGCGCCCCGACGCCCTGCTGCCCACCCTCGGCGGGCAAACCGCCCTCAACACGGCGATCAAGGTAGCTGAGATGGGCGTCCTGGAACGCTTCGGCGTCGAGCTCTTGGCCGCCGATATCGCGGTGATCAAGAAGGCCGAGGGCCGCCAGGAGTTTCGCGATGCTATGCGCAAAATCGGCCTCAAGGTTCCGGACTCGCGTATTGTCCAGACGCTTGAGGCGGCCATGGCGGCCGGCGACGAGCTCGGTTTTCCGCTCATCGTCCGCCCCAGCTTCACCCTCGGCGGCACCGGCGGCGGCGTCGCCTACAACCGCCGCGAATTGAAGATCCTCTGCACCGCCGGCCTCGACCTGTCGATGACCAGCGAGGTGATGATCGAGCGCAGCCTGCTCGGCTGGAAGGAATACGAGCTGGAGGTGATGCGCGACCGCAACGATAATGTGGTCATTATCTGCTCCATCGAAAACATCGACGCCATGGGCGTG
>CAYSON010000029.1:0-14017 GCA_964432635.1 uncultured Desulfopila sp. | reverse complement strand
GTCTTTTTTGGCAAATGTAGCAAAGTTCGGCGTCTTTTGCCATCTTTTCCACGGAGCGGCGGCGCGCGAAGTTGCAGCGTTTGCCGGTGGAAGATGGTACCCTTGGCTCTTTCCGGCTGGGTCGGTGGTTCGGCCGCAGCGATCAACCGCAAGAGAGGAGGAGTGACAGATGAGTCTGCAGACAGCGATCAGAGATGATCTTAAGACATCGATGAAGGCCAAAGACAGTGAGCGTACCTGGGCGCTACGCGTCCTTATCGGCGAGTTTGGCCGTCAACTCGAAAAGGAGCTCAATGACGAGCAGGTGATGGCGATTGTCAAGAAGCTGATCAAGTCGGAGCGGGAACTGCTCTCTGCTCAGGGCAAGAGCGACAGTCTTTTTATGACCATCATGGAGGGCTACCTGCCCAAGGCGGTCAGTGAGGAGGAGATCCGCGCCTGGATAGCCGCCAATATCGATTTTTCCGCTTACGCCAATCGTATGCAGGCGATGAAGCCGATCATCGCCCATTTCGGGTCCGCCGCCGACGGCAATGTGGTCAAGAAGGTGCTGCAGAGTTTTTCGTGATAACTCTGCCTATGCGTGTCGTTCTTCTTTCGTTATGCCGAGCACGGTGTGCCAGATGTCGTCCTTGTGCCAGCGCTTGAGGATGATCACCGGCAGGGTGGCGAGGTGGTCGAGGATCTTGACGGCCTCGCTGGCGAGCAGACCGGAGAGAACAAACCAGCGGCAGCGGAGGAAGTCGTCCTGCCGCACCAGCTGTTGCATTACCGCGTAGTGGATGTTGGCCACCAGAAGGTCGGCGCCGATGGCGAGATGTTCCTCGGCCCGACCGTTGACGACGACGATGCGCTCGGCCAGGCCGTTGTGCCCCACGTTGCGTCGCGCCGTCAACGTCGCCAGGTAGTTGAAGTCGACGGCGACGACTTTCGGGCAGCCGATTTTCGCTGCCGCCAGGGCCAGCACCCCGGTGCCGGTGCCGAGATCAAGCATGGAGCGGACCTTGCCGCCGGCGCAGGCGATGTCGATGGCCTGTAGGCAGGCCTGGGTGGTGGGGTGCAAGCCGTTGCCGAAGACCACCCCGGAATCGACAGTCAGCGTCACATCGTTCTCGCCGGGCGAGGCCTTGATCCAAGTGGGGTTGAGGAGAAAGCGGCCGCAACGTACCGGTTCCACCACCCCGCCTTGCCACTCGGCATAGCTCATTTCATAGTGGTCGAGCAGGGTGCAGGCGGGGAATCGTCCCAGTATCGACAGGACTTCGCCATCCGCCGGGGCGGTAAAGAAGAGGAAGCTGAAGTCGTCCTCCACCCAGTTACCGACGAAATGGTTGGCGGCGATCTCGGTGTGGGCGGGGATGGCGCCGCCGATATAATAAATGTGCAGGAGGGTGTCGGGGCGAAGCGCAGGCGGCAGGTCCACCATCTCCGATGCTCTCAGTACCTGACCTTGTTGAGAAAGCTGGCAATGCCGCTGATCATCGTCTTGACGTGATCGATACTCGGCTCCGCCCCTTTGGGCTCGGCGGCCTGTTCGCCGCAGGTAAGCCAGATCGTCACCCCCTTGTTGTCGCTGCGGTCGTAGAGCTTCTTCTTGTAGGCCTCACTGGTCAATTGCAAGCCTTTTTTGTCCACCGCTTTGTTGCCGATTTCGTTATAAATCTTGATCCCTTTCGCCAGGCAGAGGTTGCGCAGATGTTTTTCGAGGATGGCTCCGGCGAGGATGGCCGCGGCCCGTGGCCGTTTTTCGTCAAGGTGGGTTTTGGCGAGGCGCAGCATGTCGGCCAAGAGATCGCGGTTGATCGCGCCGTTGGTGGTTTCCAGCCAGTCGCCTTGCAATTCCGTGGCGGTGGCGGCGAGAAAGCCCAGGCCGCGCCGGGTGCGGCTGGCGGTGGCCTGGGTGACTTCTGACCTGAAACTCTGGTGAAGTGTACTGCCTTCGCCGAAAACTCGGCTCAGAAAGGACAGGGCGGAAATGCGAAATTCGTGGAATTTCGATTCGTTGACCAGTTGCCTTTGCTTTTCGTCGGAGAAGGTTTCGGCAAGAATTTTCTCGCCGAGGGTAACGATTGCCGCCAGCTGGGCAAGGAGTTCGTCCTGATTTTTCATTTGGGGTCCGGTGAATGCTGATTGTTGGTGAGTGGCGTGGCGATGACCTGCCCCGATATACCCCATCTGGAGGAAAAGAGCACCGACGAAGGCGCTGGGAGAGAAGGATTAGCTTTCTGGTGCCGTCTCGCCGCCGTCGGGAAGCAGTTTTAAGGCGGTGTTGTTCTTCAGGGTCTCAAGGACGAAGGAGGTCTTGACGTTCTGAATGCCGGGTATTCCTGACAATTTGTTGTTGACAAAGTTAGTGTAGGCATTCATGTCCTTGACCGCAACCTTGAGCAGAAAATCGACCTCGCCGGTGAGTTGGTGACACTCAAGGACCTCGGTCATGCTGGTCAAGCGTTCCTTGACCCGTTGCAGGGAGGATATCTGGTGGTGGCTGAGGCAGACCATAACGATGGTCTGCAGACCAAACCCGGCCCGTTCGCGGTCGAGCAGAGCGACATACCCGGCAATGACCCCGGAGGATTCAAGGCGTCGGACCCGCTCAAGCACCGCCGGCGGTGACAAGCCCACTTGCTGGGCCAGCTTGGCGTTGGTGATGCGGCCGTCCTCCTGCAAGAGAGTGAGAATCTTTCTGTCGATAAGATCAAGCATGGCGGGTTCGTTGGTGGATATCGGGTTGGGACGTGAACAAATGATTGTATAGCGGCTTTTCATAAAAATGAAAAGAGCTCAATGCACGAGCTGCGCTTGTGGCCCTTGCCGTGGCAAGCACCGTAAATGTTGCGGTGCATGACTTTTGTTGCACTCGCAGGAGAACCCTTGGATTCAAAATTACATATATCTATTCGGGCAGTTACAAAAAGTTGGGGGGCGTCCATCGCATGTGCCAACCTTTCCTGCCGCCGGCATGCGGTTGCGGGCAAAGGATCGGAGAACAGTCTCTTTTCATTGGCCCAATTGCCCAGTTAGCGCTCTCGGTACACGTGCGGGATTGTCTTCTGGGCTGCGAAAGGCGACACCATCGAACCAAAAAGAGTGCGATAATACTGCAGATAGGGTGGAAAACGAGTCATTTCCGAGAGTGGCAGACAAACACCGTGCCGGTCTGGAACAATCAGGTGGCATGGGCTTTGCTGTAAGGTTGTTTGCATGAAGGAGAAGGGCGGAGTGCTATGCCCGAAACGAAACATTCGGCCGTTTACGACTAACAGCAGAGGAGAGACGAAACATGAAAAAGAGGACGTGGATCTTACCATGGTTTTTCGCGGCAGCAGCCCTGCTGCTTGGCAACACCACCCAGGCGGCCGAAGAGACCAAGGCGGCCCCGGCAGGAGGGGAGGGCGTGGCGGCTCCGACCATCACCATCGACAAGAGCGAAATCAGCAATGGCGGGGTGATCAAGGTCAGCGGCAAGGCCCCGGCCGGAAAACCCGTCTATCTCGAGATGTGGGCCGAAGACCACGACGTTCGCGCCAGTCGCTTCGACGCCGACCCGGACAAGGACACCGGTAAACGCCCCTATCTCTTTTATATCACCGGGGAGATGCCTGCTTACTACAAAATTTATGTGCCCAAGGACCTCAAGAAGGTCCTTGACGAGGAGAAAAAGCTTGGCAACAAGTGGAGCTACTCCAAACTGCTGAAAGATCTCGGCGCCGATGTCGCCTATAACGTTCCGGCCAAGATCAAGGTCGATCGTCATCAGTCGTCGTTGATGGCCAGCATCATTGGCAGCCGCGGGCCACTGCTCGAAGCCATGGACGAGAAGCAGAACCGCAGCCGTTCCATGCAGCTGGTCAAGGCCCGCTTCCGTTCCATCAACAACGTGCTCGCCCCGGAGATCGACGTCAAACCGGATGGTTCCTACAGTGCCGAAATCAAGGTGCGCGATGGGGTCGCCCCCGGCAAATACAAGATCGTCGCCGTGGTCGATAAGAAAGCCAAGAGCGAAGTCGCCACCTTCGAAAACAAGATCTCCTTCCCCACCGTTTACCTGAGCAACGCCGGCACCAGCATGAACCTCATCTGGCCGTTCCTGCTGACCCTGGCCGTGGCCATTTTTGGCGTGCTCATGGGAGCAGGCGGCGGTTTCATCATGAACCCGCTATTGCTCGCACTCTTTCCGGCCCTGCCCCATACCGTGGTGGCCGGCACCGTCACCCCCACCGTGCTCTTCTCCCAGGGCAGCGGTATCTTCAACTATTCGAAGATCAACTTCATCAGCTGGAAGCTCGGCTGCGGTATCGGCGTTGCCATGCTCGCCGGCGGCTTTATCGGCCCGAAACTGACCGAGATGATCACCCTCGACCAGTTCAAATTCGCCTTTGGCTGGATCCTCTTGATACTGGCGGCCTTGATGCTGTGGCAGACCATGCCGAGCTACCTGGCCAACAACAAGAAGGAACAGGCGATCCTCAAAGAGTTCAAAAAGCGTGCCGAGGAATCGGCCAAGAATAAGTAACAGCGTCCTATATTCGGGAGGATACAGATATGAAGGTGGAATTTTGGGGTCAGGAGTTTAAAGTCAATATGTTCGTCGGTTGCACCGGCGGCTTTCTCATCGCCGTACTTTCGTCGATGTTCGGTTTCGGCGGCGGGCCATTCATGGTGCCGCTGATGACTATCGCCCTGCGGCTGCCCATGTATGTGGTAGTCGGCAGTTCGCTGTTGGCGATCTTTTTCAATACCTCGATCAGCACCATGCGCCACTATCAGTTCGGCAACTTCGACCTGATCTTTTTCTTGGCCATGTTCCCGGCGGCAATCCTCGGCGGCTATATTGCCCCGCAGATCGCCAAAAGGGTCAGCCCGCTCGTGGTCAAGCGCGTCGCCGTCGTCGGCTTGACGTTGCTCGCCCTCAATCTGCTCGGTGTCTATTGATTCACCATAAAGCGGTTGCGTGAACAACGGGGAGGATCGGACGAGTTCCGATCCTCCCCGTTGTCGTTTGGGGGGTGGTCAGGGGAGTTCCTCAAGCACCAGTTGCGCCATCTCCCGCACCTGGGCGTCGGGGTCATGGAGGTGGCGATGTGCCAATGTCTCGGCGGCCTTCCCGCCGATAATGCCGAGCAGTGACAAAGCCTCGCCGCGCAGCAGCGGTTGATCGGTGGCGAGCAGCTCCGCCAGGGAGGGGATGGCCAGTTCCAGCTTTTCCGGTTGCAGCAGCTTCAGTTCCTCAAAAAGCACCGAGAGGCCGAGACGCACCGACAGCCGAGGGTCGCGCAGAAGGTCGCCGGTCCAGGTGAGGTAGTGGGGATCGCGGCGGAACATGATGACGATGTTTTCCACCAGGCCTTGGTCGATAAAGTCGGCAATAACCGTTTTTAATTCGTCGTCGCCGACCGGCGGACGGGGTGTGTTCATGGGTGCATCAGGCTGTACATTTTTGGGAAATGGACTACAATAAATGAGAAGTTTTCAACATGCAGCCTCATGGCGGGAAAGGCAAGGCCTTTATTGTTGCTCAGCCATCTTGAGCGGTAAACCAGGCAAACGGGTGAGGAGGGATCATGGAGGGACGAACTCTTTGGTGGCGGGCCGCCATCACATGGGTGGTTGCAGGGCTGTGCTTGGCCGGCTGTGCTCAGGCTCCGCATCTGGTGCGGATCAGCTCCGAGCCGTCCGGCGCCATGGTCTTTTACAATGACAAGATGATCGGCGAGACGCCCATGGAGACGATCATCGAACAGCGGGCCGGCGATTACAATTTTTATAGTTTTCGAGTGGTCAAAGAGGAGTACTTGCCGGCACGGCGGATGTTTAAGGAACAACTTTACAGCCAAACAGTTGAGGAACTCATTCCACCGTCCCTCCATTTCGTTCTCGAGGAACGAAAGAAATACCCGATCCGCATCAGCTCCGCGCCGAGCGGGGCGCTGGTTACCCTGAACGGCGAGGTGATCGGCGAGACCCCCTTTGTCGCCACCTTGCGTGAACGCATTGGCAATCCCCGCATCTTTGATTTTATTGCGGTCAAGGAAGGGTATCGTAAGGGACAAACGGTGTTGAAAGAGTTCTTGCCCCAGGACAACGGCACCGTCTTCGTTTTTCCCGAGACCCTGCACTTTGACCTGCATAAACAATAAGCCTCGGGGATGCTATGGCGATCATGATCACCTCGACCAGCTCACCATGCTGAATATCTCCATACCCGGGGGAGAGTCCCTGGCTATTCGTTACCTTTTGCTCGACTATAACGGCACCCTAGCCGTGGACGGGGAATTGCTGCCGGGAGTGGCCGAGCGGCTGCTCCGTCTTGCCGAACAGCTCGAGATCCATGTGCTCACCGCCGACACCCACGGCACTGTAGTTGGCAAACTTGCCGGCTTGCCGTGCCGAGTGACGGTGATTGCCAGCGACCGCCAGGATCAGCGCAAACTTGATTATCTGCTTGAAATTGGACCTGAAATGACCGTGGCGGTGGGGAATGGCCGCAACGATGCGCTGATGTTGCGTCGGGCCCTGCTTGGCATTTGCCTGGTCCAGGGCGAGGGGGCATCCTCCCTGGCCGTGGCGGCAGCCGATGTGGTTGCCGTGGATGTTGCCCATGTATTTGATATGCTAATCAATCCATGGCGACTTGCGGCAACGTTGCGCAACTGACAAGCGGTGCTTGCCTGCTGGGCAAGACTGGCGCGGGAGGCCATGGAGGCGTCCTGGCAGGCGAAGAATCACCACAAAAATGTATAAACTACGCGCTTTGCCGACGCTTTTGCAAGATTGAAAAAAAAGCGGCGGAGGAGGCAAAAGTCCGCAAAAATTGTTGCGTCGGGGAGACCAATCAGCTAGCATGAGGTCGCTGTCGCAGGGGCGGGAAATCGGCGCTGAACTGAAAATGTATTCAATTTCAGTATACTGATTTTCGGCCGTGAAACATGCTCGTGTAACAGGGTCGTTGAGGATACCAATGTCGCCTTCCCCGGTAATGGAAAGACGTATTTCGGGGGGACGGCACGGGTCTACAGAAGTAAAAAGCTGTCACAACACTGGAGGAAAAAAGTATGTTGAAGCGTAGGAATTCTTTGTTTTCCATGATGGTAGCCGCAGGGCTGACTCTGGCGATGGTCGGTTCCGCCGGCGCCGCCGACAAGGTGATTAAAATCGCCACCCAATCCCCGCTGTCCGGCGATCAGTCCGTAGTCGGCGTTGACATCAAGCGCGGTGCCGAAATGGCCCTTGAGCAGTTGGGCGCGCCTCTCGCCGCCATGGGCTTCAAGGTCGAGCTCGCCCCCTTCGATGATCAAGCCAACCCGGATGCGGGTGTTGCCAACGCCAAGCGCATCGTTTCCGATCCGGCGATTCTCGCCGTTGTCGGCCATTATAACTCCGGTGTACAGATTCCCTCCTCTGAGGTCTATCACACCTCTGGTCTGGTCAACGTTTCTCCGGCCAACACCAACCCGAAAGTCACCACCCGCGGCTATCTTGAAGTAAACCGCATCGTCGGTCGTGATGACGTGCAGGGTGTGGTCGGTGCCGACTTCGCCGCCGCCAAGGGCGTCAAGACCGCCTTTGTCGTCCATGACAAATCCGCCTACGGCCAGGGTATCGGCGAGTTCTTCAAGAAAAAGGCAGAAGAGAACAAGATCAAGGTTCTCGGTTTCGAAGGCACCGAGGAAAAGGCTAATTTTGACGCCATCCTCTCCCCGATCATCGCCGGCAATCCCGATGTGATCTATTTTGGTGGTATGGCTTTTCAAGCTGCCGTTCTCTTCAAGCAGGCGCGCGAACGCGGCTATGAGGGTATGTTCCTGAGCTGCGACGGTTTCGACTCCGCCGACGCCGCGAAAATCGGTGGCAAAGCTCTGATCGGTGGTACTGGAACCTATTATTCGACTGTTTCCGGACCTGCCTCGGTTTATCCCGGCACCGCCAAGTTCATCGCTGACTTCAAGGCCAAGTTCAAAGGCGAGCCGCAGCCCTTCGCCGCCCAGGGCTTTGACTCTGCTGCTATCGCCCTCAAGGCGATCGAGACCGCCGCCGCAGCCAACAAGAACGAGATTCCGACCCGTGAGGCGGTTACTAAAGCGGTTCGCGCCCAGAAAGGCTTCAAAGGTATCACCGGCACCTATACCTTTAACGAAATCGGCGATCCCGACAAAGCGCAGTATTTCGTTATCCAGGTAAAATCCGCTGATTCCGCCGCCTGGTCCACCAATCCAATCGTGCAAACCCTTGAGATTGCTCCTCCCAAGTAAGACTTCCTAGGTTCCTCACCCCGGCCCTTTGCAGTGTAAAGGGCCGGTTCTTTATCAACTCTGGGGAGTGTATATGAACCAGTTCCTAAAACACCTCAATGTCAAAGAGTTAATGCGCCCCATCGGCCAGATGCTGACCTTTTCCATCGGCAGCGCTGCGGTGATGTCGATAATCGTACTCCTTCTCGCCGTTGCTCTCGACAAAACTGCGGTGGGTGCCGCTCTTGTCGACAAGATGAACATTTCCCTGTTCACTTACACCCTGAATAATCTGCCCCAGGTGGTCATCGATGGCCTGACCATCGGCTTCGTCTACGCCGCCATCGCCCTCGGCTACACCATGGTGTACGGGGTGCTGCAGTTCATTAACTTCGCCCATAGCGAAATCTTTGCTGTCGGTGCCTTTGTCGGCGTCGAGATCTTGATCTTTCTCCAGAGCCTTGGCGTGCTTTCCGGTGCTTCGGTGTTCATGTCCTATGTCTATTTCAGTCTTGCGATGCTGCTGGCGATGATTGCCGCCGGCGGTCTTGCCGTAACCGTGGAAAAAATCGCCTATCGCCCGCTGCGCAACGCGCCGCGGTTGGTGCCGCTGACTGCGGCGATCGGTGTCTCCTTTCTTCTTCAGGATCTCATCCGTCTGGTCGAGGGGTTGACCACCGGCCAGTTCAACCGCATCTTCCCGACCTTCGGCAACTTCGACGAGCGCTTTGTCACCAAGGTGATGGTTGGTGCCTCGAAGTTAAACATCGGTATCTCGGTGAAGTCGATCATCGTCATTGTTGCCGCTGTCCTGATGATGGTCGCCCTCAACTATCTGGTCAACGCCACCAGGGTCGGCAAAGCCATTCGCGCCGTCTCCCAGGATATGCGTACAGCCAGCCTGATGGGCATCAATGTCAACCGCATTATCTCAACCACCTTTCTTGTCGGCGGACTGCTCGGCGGTGCCGCCGGTCTGCTCTACGCCTTGAAATTCACCCGCATCGATCCTTTCATCGGCTTCTTTCCCGGGATCAAGGCCTTTACCGCCGCGGTTCTCGGTGGCATCGGCAACATGACCGGGGCACTCCTCGGCGGTATCATCATTGGACTTCTTGAAACCTTTGCCGGATCCTATATGGGGGTGTTCACCATGGGGGCGGCCGGGTCCGAATACAAGGATATCTTTGCCTTCAGTATCCTTATCCTTGTCCTCATTTTCCGACCACAGGGCTTGATGGGTAAAAATGTCGGTCAGAAAGCATAGGAGAAACTCATGGCTGCATCCTCTTTCAAAGAAGTGTTCGATAGAATAAACCAGGGTTTCGTGGCGTATTTCCTCATAGTGCTCCATGTCGTTGTCGGCTCCTATCTGGTCTATACCCAGCCGCGTTCGAACCTGGCCTTTCTCGTTTTTGTCTCGTCCATGCTGACGCTCTATTTTTTTCGCGCCGACAACCGCTTTAAACTGATCGTCGGGGTGATTCTGGCGGTGGTGATCATCCCGGTTATCGGGGTGCGCAATATCTTCTATCTTGAAGTCATCTTCCAAATCAGCGTCTTTGCCGCTTTGTCACTCGGCCTCAATATCGTCGTTGGTTTCACCGGCTTGCTCAACCTCGGCTACGTCGCTTTCTACGCGGTGGGCGCCTATGTCTGGGCCTTCTTCGGCTCACAGCAGTTTTACGTCCTCAACTTTGCCCCCGGCACCCAACCGCCCGATCTGCCCTTTCTGCTTCCCGGGGATGCCTTCTACCTCTTTTTGCTGGTTGGTGTCATTATCGCCGCCATCACCGGGCTCTTGCTTGGTCTGCCGGTGATGCGCCTCAAGGGCGACTATCTGGCCATCGTCACCCTCGGTTTTGGCGAGGTCATCCGCGTCTTGGCCAACAACCTCGACAAGCCGATAAATCTCACCAATGGACCTCAAGGTATTACGCCGATCCAGAGACCGACCATGCCCGATTGGCTGGTGGAGCTTTTCAATTGGTTATTGCGCGATATTGTCGGTCACGATGTCAGTCGTGCCGATATGTATAATGTCATGTTCTATTTCTTCGCCTTGCTGGTGATCATCGCCATCATCTTCGTGACCAGGCGGCTCGACGATTCGAAAATCGGCCGTGCATGGACGGCGGTGCGCGAGGACGAGACCGCTGCAGTCGCCCAAGGCATCAACATTGTGCGCATGAAACTGCTGGCCTTTGCCGTGGGTGCCTCCTTCGCCGGTTTGATGGGGGTTCTCCTCGCCGCCAGCCGTACGTTTATAAGTCCCGAATCCTTTAACTTCATGCAGTCCATCGGCGTTCTCTCGATGGTTATCCTCGGCGGCATTGGCAGTATTCCAGGGGTTATCCTCGGTGCGGCGGTGCTGACCATCCTCAACCTCCAGGTGCTGCAAGGGTTCTCCCTCTACCTTAACGACCTCCGTCAAAGTGATGCGGTTATCCCGGTCATCAATTTTGCCTGGAAAGACCTGTCCACCCAACTCGACCCGGCGAAATACCAAAAGCTGCTGTTCGGTCTCATCCTCATCATCATGATGATTTTCCGACCGGAGGGCTTGATCCCCGCCAAGCGGCGGAAACGGGAAGTGACCATGGACGGGACCAAATAAGGAGAACTGCGATCATGGCATTACTTGAAATGACAAATATCACCAAGACCTTTGGTGGCTTGAAGGCGGTCAGCGATGTCACCTTTTCCTTGGAAAAGGGGCGGATCGTCTCCATCATCGGGCCCAACGGTGCCGGGAAAACCACTTTTTTCAACGCCTTGACCGGGATTTATCGCCCGGATACCGGCACCATTAAGTTCAACGGTAAAAACCTCATCGGGCTGCGCCCCGACCAGATCGCCGCCTGCGGCATTGCCAGGACCTTTCAGAACATCCGCCTCTTCGCGGACATGACTGTTATCGAAAACATCATGGTCGGCATGCATGTTCATCTCAAACAGTCACCACTGCAGACCCTCTTGCGCTTGCCGGGGTTCAATCGGGAGGAAAAGGAGGCGGAGAGGAGGGCCCTGAAGTTGATGCAATATGTTGGGCTCAATAATGTCGAGAACGAATTGGCCAAGAACCTGCCCTACGGGGCGCAGCGTCGGCTGGAGATTGCTCGTGCCTTGGCGGCGGATCCGCAGCTGTTGTTGCTCGACGAACCGGCGGCGGGCATGAATCCCCAGGAGACCGAGGATATCATCACGTTGTTCCGGGACATTCGGGACAACATGGGCATCACCATCCTCCTTATCGAACACGACATGCGCGTGGTCATGAACATCTCCGAGGATATCTGTGTCATGGATTATGGGGTCAAGATCGCCCAGGGCTCGCCGGAGCAAATTCGTAACAACACCAAGGTCATCGAGGCCTACCTCGGCCGCGGCGCCGTTGCCGGGCAGCATGAGGAGAAGATACAATGAGTCTCTTGACAGTTGAAAATGTTCACAGCTATTACGGCCAGATCCATGCCTTGAAGGGCATTTCGGTTGAGGTCAACCAGGGCGAGATCGTCAGTCTTATCGGCTCAAACGGCGCCGGGAAGAGCACCACCCTGCGCACTATCTCCGGTCTCATGCATCCCAAAACGGGGCGCATCGTCTTCGACGGCACCGACATCTCCAAAATGGATGCCCATGAGATTGTCGGTCGTGGCATGGTTCACGTGCCCGAAGGTCGCGGTATTTTTCCCACCCTGACGGTCAAGGAAAACCTGGAAATGGGGGCTTTCACCGTCAACGATCGGCACATCATCGAGGAACGGATGGAGCACGGCTTCACCCTCTTTCCCCGTCTTAAGGAGCGCATCGATCAATTCGGTGGCACCCTTTCCGGTGGTGAGCAGCAGATGCTGGCCATCGCCCGGGGCCTGATGCTCGACCCGAAGCTGCTCATGCTCGACGAGCCTTCCATGGGCTTGGCACCGATTCTCGTCGAACTCATCTTCGACATCGTCAAAAAACTCAACGAGCAGGGCACCACCATACTCCTCGTGGAGCAGAACGCCCTGATGGCATTGTCCATCGCCCACCGTGGCTATGTGTTGCAGACCGGGGAGATCACTATCAGCGACTCGGCCGAGAAGCTGAGAAGCGACAAGTCGGTACAAAAGGCCTACCTCGGCATGTCGTAAGGTTTATCGCGACAGTCATCAAGAAACCCGCTTTTCTCGACCGAGAAAAGCGGGTTTCTTGTTTCCTGATGCCAGGGTTCGAAATTGGTCGGTCGTTTGCAACGGGCACCTGTTCGGAAAAACGCATGAGCACGCACTTTCCCGTCATTCGCCGTTTTTGAGGTCCATGGCCACCAGCTGGGCATAGCGGCCGCCGCTGCGCAGCAACTCTTCGTGGCTGCCCTGCTCGACGATGGCCCCATGGGCCATGACCACGATGTGATCGGCGCGGCGAATGGTGGAAAGACGATGGGCGATGACCAACGAGGTGCGGCCGCGAAAACTGTCGGCAATGGCCAGCTCGAGGATGTTTTCCGACTCGGTATCGATGGCTGCAGTGGCCTCGTCGAGTACGAGGATGGCGGGATTGCGACAGAGCACTCGCGCAAAGGCAAGCAGCTGCTTCTCCCCGGTGGAGAGCTCCATGCCACCTTCGCCTATGGGGGTGTCGAGCCCCTGGGGGAGCTTGCCGACGAAACGGGTCATGCCGGTGCGGACGAGGATCTCTTCCACTTCATAACGATTGCGCCCGGTATCCATGATGATGTTGGCAAGCAAGGTGTCTTGGAGGATGAGGACATCCTGGAGAACGACACCGACCACGGTGCGCAATCGCCCCAGCGGCAGATCGGCGATATCGACGTCGTCGATAAGGATCTGGCCATTTTGCGGCTGGTAAAAGCGCAGCAGGAGATTGACCAGGGTCGACTTGCCGGAGCCGGTGGTACCAACCAGGGCGACCGTCTGCCCAGGATGGATGACTAAAGAGAGGTCATGCAGCACCGCCTTGTCGTCTTCATAGGCAAAGCGGAGGTTGCGGAACTCGAGTTTGCCGCGCGGCTGGGGAAGCGAGGCTGGTGTCGCCTTTTCCCTTATCTGCCAAGGGGTGTCGAGAAGGAGAAAGATGCGTTCCGCCGAGGCCATGGCCGACTGCACCACCGAATATTTTTGAGAGAGTTCGCGCAGGGGCTGAAAGAAGAGGCGCATGTAGGAGATGAAGGCCACCAGTTCGCCCAAGGTCAGCCGCTGCCTGAGGATTTCACCGCCGCCGTACCAGAGAATGATCGCCAGGGCCGCAGAGCCGAGAAACTCGGTGAGCGGCATAAAGATGCCAAAAAGCTTGATCTGGGAAAAGGTTTTCTGCTTGTAATCTTCGGTCAGGGTAAAGAAGGCAGTGCGGCTGGCCTCCTGGCGATGGAACAGCTGGAGAATGGCGATACCGGCGAGGTTCTCGGAGAGGAAGCTATTGATTTTGGCCAGTTGACTGCGGATGGCGCGAAAGCATTCCCGCGCCAATTTGGCGAAGAAGACGGTGAGCACCAGGGCGATGGGGACGAAGAGGGCCATGATCGCCGCCAGCCGTTGGTTCATGGCGAACAGGAGGACGAGAATGCCGGCCAGGCGGAGGAAATCGTTGAACAGGGTGACAATCACCGAGGTGAACATCTCGTTCATATTCTGGATGTCGTTGGTCAGCCTGGTGACTAGCTGCCCGGTGCGTCGACTGTTGAAGAAGGGTAGGTCAAGACGAAGCAGATGGGCGAAGAGGTCCTGGCGCAGCCGGTGCATAACCCATTGGCCGACGTATTCCAGCAACATGATCTGGGCGAA
>CAYSON010000028.1:0-14034 GCA_964432635.1 uncultured Desulfopila sp. | reverse complement strand
TAAAGCCAAAAGCTACCAGAACAAGCACGACTCACCCTTCAAGGGATTTTCACCCAACGCCGAACCCAGCCCCAAGGATGTGGCGCAACTTACACGGCGCATGAAAAAAGAAGGACACAGCCATATCTTCTTCGAGGAGGGGGTCGAGCCCAAGGTGGCCAGGGTGATCAGCGGCGAGACCGGGGCAAAGATGCTGCTGCTGCACGGCGCCCATAACCTTGGCAAAAAGGAGTTGGATGACAAGGTGACCTACCTGTCCTTGATGAATGATAATTTGCAGCGGTTACAAGAAGGCCTGCAATGCCGGTGAAGCCTGTTGAGGTTAGTGGCCTGACCCTTCGCCAGGGTGGTGCCGAGGTTCTCAAGGATCTGTGCTTTCATGTAGCCGGGGGCGATTTCCTCGCCCTGGTTGGCCCCAACGGCTCGGGAAAGACCACCCTGCTCAAATGCCTTCTTGGCTTGATTCCCGCAAGCGAAGGTGAGATCCGTCTCTTTGGCGAGACGCCGCAAACCTTTGCCGAGCATCACCGTCTTGGCTATCTGCCCCAGGTCTCGGGCAGCAATTACCAGGGTTTCCCGGCGACGGTGCGGGAGATTGTCGCCTCCGGCCGTCTGCCGCTGAAGAATTTCCCTAAAAGGTTGACGGGGGAGGACTGGCTGGCGGTGGAGCGTATCCTCTCCGTTCTCGACATCGCTGATCTTGGTGGACGCAAGATCGACCGGCTTTCCGGTGGGCAAAGGCAGAGAGTGTTTTTAGCGCGGGCAATGGTGGCTGATGCCGAATTGCTTTTTCTCGACGAACCGACTTCGGCTCTTGATCCGGGCACGCGCAAGAGCTTTTATCAACTGCTGCGGCGGATCAACAGGGAGCAGGGGCGTTCCATCGTCATGGTCACCCACGACAGCGGTTCCATCGGCGAGTACGCCACTACCCTGCTCTATATCGATCACACCCAGGTCTTTTTCGGCAGTTTTGAGGATTTCTGCCACTCTCCGGCGATGACCGCCTATTTCGGCAGTCACGCCCAGCATCTCATGTGCCGGCAGCACGGGGGGGATTGCCGATGATCGAAGGTTTGCTCGCAGAATTCATCGAGGCGCTGCAGTTTTCCTTCATCCAGCGGGCGCTGCTGGCTGGTTCGTTGGTGGCGGTGAGCTGCGCCCTGCTTGGTGTCTTTCTGGTGTTGAGGCGCTTTTCCCTGATCGGCGACGGTCTTGGCCATGTCAGCTTCGGGGCCATCGGTCTGTCGCTGATGCTCGGCCTGCACCCGGTGTATGCCTCCATTCCCATCGTCTTGCTCGGTTCCTTATGGATCCTTCGCCTCTCCGACCGTTCCGGCATCCAGGGCGATGCCGCCATCGGCCTGACCTCGGCCATGGGCCTGGCCACCGGTATGATGCTGGCAGGCATCGGCGGCGGTTTCAACGTTGACCTGTTCAGCTACCTGTTTGGCAATATTCTCATCATTTCCGCCACCGAGGTGTGGCTGAGTCTCGTCCTCACCTGCGTCGTTGTCCTTGCCGTGACCTTCTTTTACCACGACCTCTTCGTCGTCGCCTTTGAAGAGGAGTCGGCCCGGGTGTTGGGCGTCGCCACCGGCAGGGTCAATGTTGTTTTGGTGCTGTGCACCGCCCTGACCGTGGTATTGTTGATCCGCATCGTCGGCATCCTCCTGGTTTCAAGCCTGATCATCATTCCCGCGGTAGCGGCCCTCCGCGTGGCCTCAGGGTTTCGCGCCACCCTCATTCTCGCCGTGGTCTTTTCGCTCTTTTCGGTGTGGAGCGGAATTGTTATCTCCTATCTTGCCGATCTGCCCACCGGGGCGACCATCGTCTTCGTCAATTTCTTCTGTTTTGTCGCGGCCCTGCTGGCCGGCCACATCCTCCAGCGGGGTTGACATGGTAAGCGAGGTGATGACCGATTTGCGCCGAGCCTTCCAATCCATCGGCAAGCGCTTCACCACCCAGCGGCAGCGCATCTGGGAGCTTTTTGCGGCCCATGAGGCCGGGCTGACCATCAGCGAGGCGGCGGAAAAGGTCAAGGGGGAGGGTGTCGGCCATACCACCGTCTACCGCACCGTCAAGGAGCTGACCGAGCTTGGCTTCCTGCAATGGGTCCACGACCGTGACGGAGAACACCGCTATATCGCCGGCCACAGTGGCCACAGCCATCCTCTGGTGTGCCGCAGCTGTGGGCGGGTTCAACTCATCGACTGCCAGGGCATGTCGACGCTGCATAAACTGATTGCCGTCGAGACCGGCTTTACCGTCGACGGGCACCATCTTGAGGTCTTCGGCACCTGCCCCGCTTGCCGCGATCGCGATCGCTGATGACGGTGGAGGGCGGTCAGGTGGCGCGGGACGGGAGAGTGTCCCCTTTGAACTACCGGTGATTGCTCACCCTTGCTCTTCTTTGGGGGCGGTCCAGGCGCGGTCGACCTCGTCGAGGTGTATTTCCCGGTCCTTCTGCATGAGCTCCCTCAGGTCGGCGTTGTGCTGCCGGTACATGGAGACGTAATTCGCCCGATCCTGGCGGCTGATCCTGTAGAGTTCGGGAAGGGTCTCCTCGTCCTTTTGGTGGAAGAGCCGGGTGATACGATAGGCCTCGTAGGGATCGTGGCCGAGCATCTCCAGGGCGTCTCGGCCGAGTTCCATGGCACTGCCGAAGGTCTCGCGGCGGATGGCGGTCAGGCCCAGGTCCATGAACTCGTAGGCGCTCGAGCGGTCGGCGGCGCTGACCGCGATGCGCAGGTGGGGGTAGTGCTTGGCGGCCAGACTCACCAGTTCCTGGGCCTTTTCCCGGTCGCCGATGGTGACGATGAGCAGTTTGGCCTCGGCTGCGCCCGCTGCTTCGAGCAGATCAAGGCGACAGGCGTCACCGTAATAGACCTCGAAGCCGAAACGGCGGAGGATCTCGACATTGGCCGGGTCGTGGTCGAGGATGATCGGCCGACAACCGACCGAGAGCAGCAGACGGCCGACATCAGTGCCGAGCCGGCCGAAGCCGGCGAGGATGACCCGTGAGGGTGGCCGGGCGATGGGGTCGGCGGGGGATTCCTCCTCGGCTTTGACCATACGGGGTGCCAGCAGCTTTTCGTAGACGAGAAAGAGCAGCGGGGCAAGAAACATCGACAAAGCCACCACCGAAACCAGAGTCTCGACCAGCGCCGGCGGCAGCACCCCGTTGACCCGCGCGAACTGGAAGAGGACAAAGGCGAACTCGCCTCCTTGCGCCAAACCCATGGCGAACAACCATTTGCCGTCGCCGGCCATCTTGAAGAAGCGGGCGATGACGAGCAGTACCAGGACTTTGACGAAGATCAGGGCTGCGGTGAGACCGCCGATGACCACCATCCGTTCGCTTATCAGGGTAAAATTGATGCTCGCTCCCACCGAGAGGAAAAAGACGCCGAGCAGCAGTCCCTTGAAGGGTTCGATATCACTTTCCAGTTCGTGGCGATACTCGCTGTCGGCGAGCACCACCCCGGCGAGAAAGGCGCCCAGGGCCGGCGACAGGCCGACGATGGTCATCAGCAGCGAGGCGCCGATAAGCAGGGCCAGGGCGGTGCCGACGAAGATCTCGCGCTGCCGGGTGGCGGCGATGATGCGAAAGAGCGGTCGGCTGGCATATTTCCCGATGAGATAGATGGCGACCATAGCCAGCACGACGATGAAAAAACGCTGATAGGTGGGGAGCAAGGTGATATCGAACCAGGCGCTGCCGCCTGCACCAGCGGCCTTGGCGGTTCCCACAGCCAGCAGCGGCAGCACGGCGAGCATGGGAATGACCGCTATGTCCTGAAAGAGCAGCACCGAGAAGATGGAGCGTCCCGGAAGGGTGGCGAGCAGCCCCTTCTCCCGCATTGTCTGGAGGACGATGGCGGTGGAGGACATGGCGGCGATCAGTCCTACCGCGATCGCCTGCCGCCAGGGCAGGTCGAGGGCGATGGCGACCAGGGCCACCACCAGGACGGTGGCCAGCACCTGGCTGCCGCCCATGCCGAGGATCGGCACCCGCAGCTGCCAGAGCAGCGAAGGACGCAACTCGAGGCCAACCAGAAAGAGCATCATCACCACCCCGAACTCGGTGATATGCATGACCTGCTCGACCTCGCCGATCAACGACAGGCCGTAGGGGCCGATGATCATCCCGGCCACCAGGTAGCCGAGTACCGAGCCGAGTTTGAACCGCTGCGCCAAAGGCACGGCGATAACCGAGGCGACCAGGAAAATGAGGAGCTGGGCAAGGAATTGTTCCATGGTTCAAACCTCCCCGAGCAGGTTGGTGAGATCGCTGTTGAACAGCTCCTGCTCGGCGACTTGCGCCAAATCAAGCCGGTTGTTCCGTAGCGCCTCGAGGGTACGGCGATAATCGCTGGCGTGCTGGCTCAGTGCCTGCGGCGACAGGGCGCGATGAACGCCGAGCACCGCATAGGGTGGCAGCCAGTGCATGTGGCAGAGCTCGGCAGTGGCACGCAGCGGCAGGGTCAGCTCGCGGATGGTGTGGCGGTTGGAGCCTTCCCGGCTGTAGGCCAGGGCGTCACCGCCGGCGGTGAGCACCTGAAAGAAGATCTTGCCCTGCAGCGCCCTACCGGTGTTGCCGTAGGCCCAACCGTGTTCGAACACCAGGTCGAGCCATTCCTTGGCGATGGCTGGGGTCGAGTACCAGTAGAAGGGGTGCTGCAAAATAATAACGTCGTGGGCCAGGCACAGCGCCTGTTCGCGGTTAACATCAATGAGGAAGTCGGGATAATGGGCGTAGAGATCGTGGACGGTGATGCCCGGGAGCCCCTCGACCGCCGTGCGCAGGGCGGCATTGACCTTGGATCGCCGCAATGTTGGGTGGGCGAAGAGGATGAGGATTGAGCGTGTGGTGGTCATAAGGGTCCTGCTGGTCCTCAGCAAAAAAATAAGGGCGAGTGGCGATAAGGGTACGAGTCGTCACAGCGACAGAAAACCTCTTGCACATCACTATACCTGGCGCTCTCGGCATCTGGCAAGCGTGGTGCCGACAACCACTGCAGGAGATGGCTCCTCGACAGGAAGCGCCAATTTTCTTACGCGATCAAGGGAAGACTTTAGTGGCCCCTTGATTCCTTGACCAGGCCAAGGATGGTGGCCTTTTCGTTTACAATGTGCATGCCATGGCGAAGCGTCGCCGGGTCTTGAACGACCCGGCGACGTGATCGAAGAGGGCTAAGGGACAAGGATGCAGCTGCCGGTGGTGCGGCGTGCCTCGAGATCGGCGTGGGCCCGGGCGGCGTCACGCAGGGCGTATTCGCCGCTGATCCGGCTCTTCACCACTCCTTTGGTCACCACCGCGAAGAGATCCTCGGCATGGGCAAGCAGATCCTCGCGCCGTGCGGTGTAGTGCATCAGGCTGGGGCGGGTGAGAAAGAGCGAGCCCTTCTGGGCCAGCACCCCGACGTTAAGCGGCTCGATCGGCCCCGAGGCTTGACCGAAGGAGACCATGGTGCCCATCGGCCGCAAACAGTCGAGGGACTTCATAAAGGTGGTGGCGCCGATGGAGTCATAAACCACGTCGACCCCGTCGCCTTTGGTCAGTTCCTTGACCCTCTGCACGAAATCCTCGTCGTTGTAGAGGATGGGGTGATGGCAGCCGTTGGCTTCGGCAAGCCTTGCCTTGTCGCGGTTGCCGACGGTGCCGATGACGCGGGCGCCGAGGTGGCTGGCCCATTGGCAGAGCAGCGAGCCGACCCCGCCGGCGGCGGCATGGATAAGCAGGGTGGTCTCCGGCCCGACCGAAAAACAGCCCTTGAGCAGATAGCGCGCGGTCATGCCCTGGAGCATCAGGGCGGCGCCGTCACGGCAGGAAATGGCCTCGGGCAGCCTCACCAGACGATGGGCGGGGATGCAGCGCACTTCGGCATAGGCCCCCGGCGGCACGCCGGCGTAGGCCACCCGGTCGCCCACCGCCACTTCCTCAACGCCCTCGCCGACCGCCTCGACCCGGCCCGCCCCCTCAAGGCCGGGAATGGCCGGCAGCGACGGCAGGGGGTAGAGGCCGCTGCGCTGATAAACGTCGATAAAGTTAAGGCCAATCGCCTCGTGAATCAGGCGCACCTCGCCTTGTCCGGGAGGGCCGGGATCGTCAGGCTCCCAGGTCAGTACCTCGGGGCCGCCGGTGGTGTGGATCTTGATGGCATAGCTCATATTGCCTCCCTTGGTGGAATTGTTACGGCTGGTATTGCATGAATCCCTGCGCCTACCATAGGCACGATCGGTGCCGGCAACAATGGTCCCTGAGAACCCTTTTCGGCGGAACCCTCCTCCCGCCCTGCCGATAGATCTTGCGGAAAAGGGGGAGATGGGCTAGTCTCGCAGCCGATTTCCCCGCACTCCGCACTCTTCCGGGAGCTCTTACAACCTATTCCCCCGATCGCACCGTTATGGAATTCCTTGCTCTGGTTCTCGACTTCTGTCTGCATATCGACCAACACCTAGCGGCTCTTGTTGCCAGCCATGGTCACCTCGTCTACGGCCTCATTGCCCTGATCATCTTCTGTGAGGTCGGCCTGGTGGTCACCCCCTTTCTCCCCGGTGACTCGATGCTTTTCGTCATCGGCGCCCTCTGTGCCACCGGGGCCATGGAACTGGCTATCGTTCTCTCGCTCTTTCCGGTGGCGGCCATTCTCGGAGACAACTTCAACCGCTTTATGGGGGTATGGTTCGGTCACAAGGCCTTCAGCGGCAAGGAGGGCTATATCTTCAACCGCAAAAACCACCAGAAGGCCAAGGATTTTTATGAAAAGCACGGTCCCAAGGCGGTGACCCTGTGCCGCTTCATTCCTTTTTTTCGCACCTATATTCCCTTTTTTGCCGGCATGGCGGGAATGAGCTTCCGCACCTTTTTACCATGGAGTATCTTGGGCGGCACCGGCTGGGTCTTTGTCTGCGTCCTCGCCGGCTTCTTCTTCGGCAACATCCCCTTTATCAAGAACCACTTCGAACTGGTGGTCCTGACCATTATCACCATTTCTGTGCTGCCGGTGGTTTTCGAGTACTTCAAGGGCCGGGGCAAGTCCCCCCTGGCCAAGGTGCAGGGCTCCACCGAGTAGAGTCTTTACCCGCCCCTGTAGTCACCTCAAGGATTGGGCCAGCTGAGAGAGGCGAGCATCGTCCCGTCTCTGTTTAGAGCCTTGCCTGGATGGGCGGCTCAGGGTCTCTCCCTCCTTTCTGGTCTCTTTTCCACCAAAACAGGGTGTTGCGGTGTTTTTCCTTTCACAAGCGCACCGTTCCAATGATATAAGAAGAGAAGAACGGTTGTTCTCAGACCATTTCCGGCAAACCCTCAGCGACGGAGGCCAAGATGGCGACAAGCGAACGGCGGAACAAGGCGCGGAGCAAGGGCAAGGGGCAGGTGGTTTTTCAGTTCGCCACCATCGGCGCGGACGGCCGTCGTGCTGGTCCGGCGCATGGCCTGTTGCTCGACTACAGTCTCGCCGGGATCAGGTTTGTTACCGAAGAGCAGCTGCGCAAAAACACCGAGCTGCATATCGAACTGGAGTTCACTGGGCTCGGCAAGGACAGCGAGGAGTGGCGCAGCCTCTGGGACGAGAGGGAGGCGGAGCATCTCCAGGTGATTGGCACGGTGATGTGGTGCCAGGAGAAAAAGGGTCGAGCCGGACAATTCGAAGTTGGTACCCGCTTTGTTGAAAAGGCCAAGGAGATCTAAGCGTGTGCTAGCGGAGAAAACGGCGCTGCAACCTTGCTTATGGAAAACCGATGGTAAGAAAGCCACTCAAGAAATATCGGGACGCCATCTTCATCGTCACTGAGGAACGTTCCTGCCCCATCTACAATGTCGGCGAGGAGTTCAAGGTCGAAACCTTCAGCCTCACCGTGCCCGCCCTCAAGCCCGGCTGTCTCTACCTGTCCCAGGTCATTGCCGAGGTCATTAACTCCCTTGACAGCGGCAGCAGCTTCCCCCGCATCGGTGCCCAGAAAACGCGCTTTGACTGCGGCGGTTGCGGCGGCCTCGTCTATTTCGAACTGAAGAAAGAGCGGGATTTTGCCACCCTGCAGATGAAGCTGTTGAGCGAGACCGAGGAGCGGCGGCGGCGCCAGCATCTTGAAAAATTTTTCGGCATCCTTCGTAAGCTTGACATGTTCGAGTCCCTCGAGGACGACGCCTTGAGCGACTTTACCATGCTGCTCGATTTTTCCACCATTGCCAAGGACAAGATCATTATCAAGAAGGGAGACCCGGCCAGCAACCTGTATGTCGTTCTTTCCGGGAGGGTGGCGGTGGTCGCCGACGACGGCGGATGTATTGCCGAGATGGGCGAGGGGGAAATTTTCGGGGAGATGAGCTTGTTGTCGGGGGAGCCGGCCTCAAGCAATATCCACACCACCACCGACACCCAGGTGGCCAAGCTCAGTGCCAAGAACTTCAAGCACGTTCTTAAAAAATTCCCGATATTGCAAATTTTTCTTTTTAAGCTGTTGGTGCTGCGGGCCCAGACGATGAGCCTTCTCGCCGGCCATATCAGTTCCGGCATGTCTGGGGAACTGGCCGAGATTTCACTCATAGACCTCATGCAGCTGATCAACTCTTCGCAGAAGACCGGCAGACTCGATTTATCGTTGCCGCAGGGGCGAGCTACGGTCTTCTTCCGTGACGGCGAAATCGTTCATGCCCGCTTTCTCAGGCACCGCAACAAGGATGCCATCTATGCCCTGGTGCGCATCAAGAGCGGCCATTTTACCTACACCAAGGGTATTCCCGAGGAGTTGGGAAAGTCCTCGTCCATCGGCGGCTTCATGGGTACGTTGATGGAGGGCTTGCAGCGTATCGACGAGAGGACGTAAAACGCCATCCACGGGTGGCGAGGGAAATGGGGGCGGTTTGGCGGAGAGCGCCGGACCGCCCCTTGTCGTTGCCGCTATTTGCTGGAGTCGTTGATCAGGCCGAGGCGGCCGAGCACATAGAAGACCAAGGACAGCAGCATTCCCACCACCGTCGCCAGGGCCATGCCTTTGAGCTGCACCTGACCGAGATGCACAGCGGCACCGCTGATGCCGACGATGAGGACGATGGCGGTGAGCGAGAGGTTCATCGGTTTCGAGTAATCGACCTTTGCTTCCACCAGCATGCGCACGCCGGAGGCGGCGATGACCCCAAAGAGCAGCAGGCAGATGCCACCCATAACCGGCACCGGAATCGATTGGATCAGCGCAGAGAGCTTGCCGATAAAGGCCAAGCCGATGGAGAGCAGCGCCGCGCCGCCGATGACCCAGACCGAGTAGACCCGGGTGATGGCCATGACCCCGATGTTTTCGCCGTAGGTGGTGGTTGGTACCGAGCCGACGCAGCCGGAGAGTACGGTTGAGACCCCATCGCCCATCAGCGAGCGGTGCAGGCCGGGATCGACGGTGAGGTCGCGTCCGACAATGTTGCCGGTGACCACCAGGTGGCCGATATGCTCGGAAATAACCACCAGGGCCGCAGGAATGATCACCAGGATGGCATTGATAGCAAATTTTGGTGTGTAAAAGGTCGGGGAGGCCAGCAACGGGGCGGCGGCGACGCCGCCGTAGTTGACCATGCCCATGAAGATGGCGGTGATATAGCCGGCGGCGATGCCGATGAGCACCGGGACCACGGCAAGAAAGCCGCGAAAGAGCACCGAGCCGAAAGTCACCACCAGCAGGGTGACCAAGGCCACGGTGATCGCCTTGACGTCGAAAACGCCGTTCTTGTCGGGCATGATCCCGGCCATGCCGGCGGCGATCCCGGCCAGTTCGAGACCGATGAGCATGACGATCGGGCCCATGGTTGCCGGGGGCAGCACTACCCGCAGCCAGTCGGAGCCATAGCGCCAGATGATCAGGGCGACCAGGATGAAGATGCACCCGGAAGCGATAAAGCCGCCGAGGGCGTAGGAGTAGTTGCCCCCCCAGAGTTCCTTGTTGGCGCCGAGCACCACGAACACCGGTGAAAGAAAGGCAAAAGAGGAACCGAGAAAGGCCGGGGCCTTGCCTTTACATAAAAAGAGATAGATGAGGGTGCCGACGCCGTTCATGAACAGCACCACCGCCGGATCAATGGCGAACAGCGTGGGAACCAGCACGGAGGCCCCGAACATTGCAAAAAGATGCTGGAAGCTCAAGGGAATTGCCTGGAGCAGCGGCACCTTTTCGTCGACCTGAATAGCCTTCTGAATCATCATCACCCTCTCCTCGTGGTTGTGTGCGGCGGGCGGGACCGGGAACGGTAACGTCACATCGGTCCCGGTTCACCTCTGTCGTCATCAAGGCAGCCGTGAACGACTGCCGGCAATGTTGGAAAATCCTACCTCCCGTACCATAGTCGCCCGGTCTTCGGCAACCTTATTGTTGGTTGTCGACGCTTCCCCCGACATGGGTGGAGGGCGGCTCCGGGCCCTTGCGGAAGTGTTAGTCGGATTGGCCGATATTTCGTTATAAATCTTGTCAAAATTGATTTGTACCGAATAAAGTTAATTAAATATGGTAAAAAAGTTTCGTTGCCTGAGTAAAAAGCTTGCCTCTGCCGTCTCGTTTCGGGTAGGGTGCGCCGGTAGGAAATTGACGAGGCGGTGTCAACCGTCTTTGCGCTGTGGCAATGATAAGGAGATAAGCACATGAGTGGATGTAGGGCGAGGATAGTGTGGATGATGATCACCCTGTGGTTGGCAGGGGTCCCGGCGGTTTCTGCAGATACCCTGAAAATCGGGGCTCTACTGGCAGTCACCGGACCGGCGTCCTTTCTCGGTGGCCCCGAGGCCCGTACCCTGGAGATGATGGTCGAGCAGATCAACAGCGCCGGCGGTATCGGCGGCAAGAAGGTCGAGCTGTTGCTGCGTGATACCGCCGGTAACCCGGAGAAGGCCATTTCGCTTGGCAAGCAGTTGCTCGAAGAGGATAAGGTGCTGGCAGTGATTGGACCGTCGAGCTCGGGCGAGACCATGGCGATCAAAAAGATCTTCGAAGACGGCGCCACCCCGCTCATTTCCTGCGCCGCCGCCGAGGTCATTGTCAACCCGGTGGCCTCCTGGGTGTTCAAGACACCACAGAACGATTCCTCGGCGGCGATCAAGATCTTCAAGGAAATGAACCGCATGGGGGTTGGCAAGATTGCCGTCCTGGTTGACAACTCCGGCTTTGGCAAGGCCGGCAAGGAACAGCTGCAGAAGATCGCCCCGGAATACAAGATCGACATCGTCGAGGCCGAGGTCTACGACGCCAAGGCCACCGATCTCTCCGCCGTTGTCGCCAAGATCAAGGCCAACGCGGCGGTGCAGGGGGTGATCAATTGGTCGGTGGTGCCGGCGCAGTCGATCGTGGTCAAGAACATCCGCCAGGCCGGCTGGCAGGTGCCGATCTTCCAGAGCCACGGCTTCGGCAACATCAAATATGTCGAGGCCGCCGGAGTCGCCGCCGAGGGGGTGATCTTCCCCGCCGGGCGTATTCTCATGGCCGACCACTTGCCCGACGGCCACCCGCAGAAGGCACTCCTGGTGCAGTACATCAAGGACTACGAGGGTAAATTCAAGGAAACCGCCTCAGCCTTCGGCGGCTATGCCTATGACGCCATGATCATCCTCAAAAAGGCCATCGAAATAGGCGGCACCGACAAGGCCAAAATCCGCACCGCCATCGAGGGCGTGAAGAATCTCCCCGGCACCAGCGGCGTCTTCAATTTCTCGGCCACCGACCACAACGGCCTTGATCTTGATGCCTTCGAGATGATGACCGTCAAGGACGGCAAATTTGTGCCCTACCTCGGTAAATAAGGCAGTGACGCTCCGCCTGGCAACGGGTGGAGCGTCAGGCTGCGACGCCATCCCCTCGTTCTTTCTTTTTATCGCATGAGCAGCGAACTCTTTCTGCAATATCTGGTGGCCGGGATTACCTACGGCAGCATCTATACCATCGTTGCCATCGGCTTCAACATCATCTACAACACCACCGGCATCATCAACTTCTCCCAGGGGGAGTTTGTCATGCTCGGCGGCATGGTGTCGATCACCCTGCACCATTACCTGATCCTGCCCTTGGCCATCGGCGCGGCGGTGCTGATCACCATGGCGGTCGGCGCGGCCATCGAGATGCTCTTCATCCGCCGCCTGCGTGCTCCCTCGGTGCTGCGCATGATCATCGTCACCATCGGCGTCTCTATCCTCATGCGCGAGGCGGCCCTGCATCTGTGGGGCGCAAATGTCCGCTCCCTGCCCTATTTCATCGGTAACGAGATCACCACCATTGATTTCTTCGGGGTTCCCGTCTCCCCCCAGGTGCTGTGGGTGATCGGCACCTGTGCCCTCATGGTGGTCGGACTGATTCTCTTCTTTCAGGCCACCAGTCTGGGCCGGGAGATGCGCGCCTGCGCCGCCAACCGCGTTGCTGCGGTGCTCTGCGGCATCGAGACCCGCAACATGGTCACCCTGTCCTTTGTCCTCAGCGCCGGCATCGGTGCCCTGGCCGGGGCGGTGATGTCGCCGATCACCTACAGTCAATACGACAACGGCACTGGTCTGGCCATCAAGGGCTTCACCGTCGCCATCCTCGGCGGTCTCGGCAATTCCCTGGGAGCGGTGGCCGGTGGGCTGCTGCTGGGGATCATCGAGGCCTTTTCGGTGTCGGTGGTGCCGCTCGCCTTCCAGGACGCCATCTCCATCGCCGTCTTGCTGGTGATTCTCTTCATCCGCCCCCACGGCCTGTTCGGTTCCAGCGCCACCGCCGCCGTCAAGGAGTTCTAACGGTGAGCCCGAAGATCCTCGTTTTCCTGCCCATTGTCCTGGCGGTCATGGTGGTGCAGCTGCTCACTGCCTGGACCGGCACCGCCTACTATCTGACCCAGCTGACCATGTCCGCCTACTACTCGCTGGTCATCGTCGGCCTGTGCGTGCTGATGGGATACGCCGGGCAGATCTCACTTGGCCATGCCGGATTTTTCGCCATCGGCGGCTATCTTTCGGCGGGCCTGACCACCCACAACCTCCTGCCCTACCGCGACGGCTTGATAGTGTCTTGGCTCGACGCCTTGGGCTGCCTGAAGCTGGGGCAGGACATCTATGGCGCCGAGTTGCTTGTAGTGGCGCCCTGGGCCGCCGCCCTCCTCGCCGTGGGTGTTGCCGCCCTGGTGGCTGTGGTCCTCGGTGTGCCGGTCCTCAAACTCAAAGGGCATTATCTGGCCATGGCCACCCTCGGCTTTGGTATTATCGTCTATCGCTTAGTGCTGGCGAGTGCATATTTCGGCGAAGCTGACGGCATCTCCGGGGTTCCCGGCTTTACCCTGGTGCCGGGTCTACAGGTCAGCGGTGAAGTTTCCGGTCGTGTCGCCAACTACTATATTGCCTGGGCGGTGCTGCTGGGCGGAGTGGTGTTGCTAAGTCGGCTCATTGACTCCCGCCCCGGCCGGGCCCTGCGCGCCATTCACGGCTCGCCCGAGGCCGCTGATGCCATGGGGGTTGATGTTGCCGCCTATAAGCTCAGGGTATTCGTGCTCTCGGCAATCTTTGCGGCGGTGGCCGGAGTGCTGCTCACCCACTACAACGGCGGCATCGGTCCCTCCGAGGCGGGGGTGATGAAGTCGGTGCGCTATGTAGCCATCGTCGCCGTGGGTGGCATGGCCCATCTGTGGGGGGCACTGACCATGGGGGTGGTGCTCAACTTCCTCTCCCTGCGCGGGGTCTTTGGCACTTACGACGACGCGGTTTTCGGTCTCATCCTCATCGCCATTATGCTCTTTGCCCCGGGTGGCATCCTCAGCCTGCGTCTGCCCGGTTGGCGCAAATGGCTCCGGGTGCCCGGCAAGAGGGCGGATCGGAAGGTGGTATCATGACCATGCTGACCATCGACCGCCTCGGCAAGAGTTTCGGCGGGCTGCAGGCCGTAGACGGGGTGAGCTTTTCTCTTGAGCAAGGGGCGATCAAGGCGGTGATTGGCCCCAACGGCGCCGGCAAGACTACCTTGTTCAACCTCATCGCCGGCATGCTCGCCCCGACCAGTGGCGCCATCCTCTTTTGCGGCAAGCCGATCCACGGCCTG
>CAYSON010000027.1:0-14055 GCA_964432635.1 uncultured Desulfopila sp. | reverse complement strand
TCGACCTTGCCTTTTTTGGTGGGGCTGCCGGCGATTTCGCTGCGCGCCGATCTGAGATGGCTGGGCATCAGCGGATACTGGTCGGACTCGGAGATGGCGGTGATTAATTCGAGGATCTCGTCATAGTGGTCGTGGAATCGCTCGGGGGTTGGGTTGACCATGCCCTTGAGGGGATTGTCACCACCCACCGCCTCAAGGATACCCATCAAGGTCTTGAAGTTGAACTTGATGAAGTTTTCTTTAGCCTTGCGCGAGCCGTGGCGGATACGCCGCAGCAGCATGGCCACCTCGAACTCGGTGTTGCGCAGGGAGCGCGCCTTCTCCACGAAGGCGGCGTAATCCGCCGGCGTGTTGCAGATCCCCTTGGCGGCCTCGACAATGTCCGCGCCACTCACCCCGGGGGAGAGAGGAATACCTTCCAGGGCGCTGTCGACGATCTGGACGATGTCGATATTCTTGAGCATGCCCTTGATCTCCAGCACCTTAAGGCGCTTGGAGCGAATCAAGGCCGGGTCGAGAATGTCGAGGCGGTTGGTGGTGAGGACGGTGAACACCTTGTGCATCGGCGTTTCCCCGTCGATGAGGTTGAGGAATTTGTTGGTGACCTTGTCCGAGGGATGGCCGCCGGTATCGCTGCGCCGCGGGGCGAGGGCATCGCCTTCGTCGAAGAAGACCATGGTCGGGGCAATCATCTTGGCGATATCGTAGACCTTTTCCAGGTTATCAGCGATACCCTCGACGGGATTGGCCGGATCCTGAAGGACGCTGGCGCTGGTGGCGATATCGTGAATGTCGCTGTTTTCGCTGAGCCAGGTGCGCACCAGAAAGGTCTTGCCGCTGCCCGGTGGTCCGTTGAGGACCACCCCCTTCTCCTCGTTGACGTTATAGTAGAGGCAGTTATTGGCCATCTCCGAGAAGGTGTCCTTGATGCTGCCGGCGTAACTCTCCCATTTGATGTCGCGATCCATGTGGCCGACAACCTTCTTGTAAAGGTCACCGTAGGAGTTTTGCGCCACCAGTTCAAAGGCCCGGCGCACCAGCATCGGGTCATCGAGATGGCGTGGCGAGAAATGGCTGTTGATCTCGATGATCGAATGGACGAGTTTACGCACATAGGAGGGAATCACCTTGAGGGTACGTTCGCGGAACAGCACATAGAGCTTGTCCACCGTCTCGGTCAGTTCCGCCTCCGACACCCATCGGCCCTCGCCCTCTTCCTCTATGCCGTCTGGCGAGCCAAGATGGATGTCGTTGCGGCGCAGCTCAAGACGCACCACCTCGCGGAGATTCTCGGGATTGGCCCAATAGTCGGAGATGTTGCTGATCACCCCCTTCTCCACAAATCGCCGGTAGATGGCGGCATCGAAACGCTCCGGCTGATCGGTGGTGGCAATGAGCAGGCAGTCACGCTTGCCGGTGATGACCTCATCGATGATGATATTGGAGGTATCGATCAGGGTGCGCTGCTGTCCGGCTAGGCCGGAGTCGCGGCCGGTGGCCTTACCGAAGGCGCTGTGGGCCTCCTCGACGTGGCGGATCGAGGTACGGCGGGGATCGCCCAAGGCCCGCTTGAAGTAGTTGCCGGGCTCGCCGGCGAGCGAAGTCTGATAGTCGTTGGGGGTAATCACCGAATAATCGACCCAGATGCCCTGCTCCTGCAGGTTGGCCAGGGCCTGGCCGATGCGTTTTTTGAACACCCAGCGCACCAGGGGAATTTTAGCCATGCGCTTATAGTGCTTGATCTTCTTGCGATGGGCAATTTCCATGGCCAGGGTGGGATCGATCTCTTCGATGGTCTTCCAGAACGGCTCGTCGGCGAGCAGATCCTCACGTTTTTGCTCAAGGTCGATCTCCGCCTGCACATCGCGGCCGAAGATGAGCACCTCGATAGCCTGGGTCACCGTCGAGGTCTTGCCACTGCCGGAGGGCCCGACAAAGAGCATCAGCGGTGCCTTGGGCACGGTGGGATCGGAGATGTACTCCTTGCGCAGGTGAGCGCGATAGACTTTGGCGAAAAGCTCTCTAATTTCGACCGGAACGTGGACATCGACCAGCTCCTTATCAAGCAGGGCGAGGAGGTATTGGTAGTCCTTGGCGGAGACCTCCTTCTCGAGGATCTTGTTCCACGCCTCCTGGGGAGTGCGCTGTCCGGAGAGGGCAAAGCGCTGTTGCCAACCGGTGAGGATATCAGGATCTTTCAAGACATTGAAGCTCTTGTCGGGGCTATCCATGACAAAGGACAGGACACTCTCGAGGATGTTGTTGAGCAGGCTGGACGACGGGCGATACTGATTGAGCCGGGCGCGCATGAAGGCCTTGGTCTCTTGCGGCCAAGAGGTGACAATCTCATGGATCTCGGCGATGCGACGTTCCGGCAAGCGGACGTAAATGGTCTCTCGCGTCAGTCTACCTGGCATTGCTCCCTTCCTTTTCCGGCATATTGGCGGCGGGCAGTACCGCCGCATCCCGCTCGGCGACGAACGCGCCGGGCTCAGACTTGCGCGGGGCAGTGGCCACTTTGGCCGCTTCCGGGGCTCTCAACGGCGGCAGCGTCACCGCCGGGGCGTTGCCCTGGGTATTGTGAATGACCACGGTGTTCTGGCCTTCAACTTGCTTCTCGTAGGCGGTCGCCCATTTTTGTTGGGTGAGGAAGTCGAGCAGGCTGCTATCGGTGAATCCGTCCTTGCGTCCCAAGACCAGCTGCATGTTCTTGATGCTCTCGAGGTAGGCCGTATAGAGCTTGCGGATGCGGCTGGCCTCCTGATCGGCGGCGTAGTTCTCCGCCTCGGCAATCAGCTCGCGGCGTTTCTTTTCCTCTGAGGCCTCGACCAGTTTTTCCCCGAAATGCGTTTCCTTGAGCACGAAACTGACCACCTCGACCCCATATTTTTTCTCAAGCGTTGGCCCGTTGACATTGATCGGCCGGGACTTGAGGGCGTTGTAGATTAACTCCTTGATCGATTCGCGATCGCTGATCAGTTGATCGACCTGATGGGATTGCAGGATATCCTTGGCAATGCCGTCATAATCACCCTGGAGCAGGGCGAGCGGGGCAAAGTTTTCGATGGCCCAGGTGTCGAGATCGCGAATGCGATAGGTGAGCAGCCCGGAAGTCCACAGGGCCACATTACCCTTGGAGATGATCCGCATCGGTTCAGGCGCTCCGCCGAGGTAGAGGGTCTGGTTCATCAGCGGCACTTCCTGTTCGATGCGGGTGAAAAAGGGCAATCGCGCGTGCCACCCGACCTCGGTGACCGCTTGACGATCGCCGCCAAACCGCTCCAAGACCACGGCATAGTTCATTTTTACTTTGAAAATCACCTTGGCCGCGTAGATGCCTGCCATCATCCCATACAACAGACCGATAACGGTGGCGGTGGCGATAAACCGGCGCAAGATCATCTTGATAAAGGAGCGCCGCAGAAATTGTGTGGGAGAAGGGGTGGCCATAGGTGCTCCTGTAACGTTGAGGAGACGAGAGGGCGACCGCCGATTCCTATGGCGGCCTCGCCCTTAAACCTTGGAGAAAGGCCAGAAGCCTGACAGCCGATGGCCGCACCATCTCCGCCCACAGGCCAAGTCGGGAGAAAACGTCAACGAGAAGAGCAGAGAAAAACCCGAGATGGCGTCAAGCGGATACCGGGTCCAGCGAATGCTATAATTATTGAATCACGATTAACTTACGGATTCAAGGGCAAACAGAAAAGAGTTCAGGAAGTTGCCGGGAGCATCTCGCCAAAATGGCGAAGGCGCAGGCCGGGCTCGGCTTTGAACCGCACCAGTAGCCGCTCGAGAACCTCAAAGGCAGCCTCGTTCATGCGCTGATGGTGAATCATCAGGCCGACCGTCCCGGAAAAGAGCGCCTGTTCCAACTCGGCGAGGAGGCTCTGCCAGCAAAGATCACGGCTCGCCTCCTTACGGGTGTGCAGGTCGACGTTGACCGAAAAATCGGGCAGGCCAGGCAGCGACGGCAGCCTGTCATTCCCGTAGCGGGAGATGGCGCCATAGCCAAGATGGTGCAAAGCTTTGAGGGTGTCGGGATCGACCCGATTCCAAGGTGGGGTAAAGACCGGGAGGAAGTGGTCGCCGAGAATGGCGCCCAAGCGGGCTCGCCCGGCCTTGATGGCCCGCTCCTTCTCGGCGGCGGCCAATCCCGAACCGAACTCCTGTTTTTTCCCGAACCGCTGATGATTGCGGTGATTCCAGCCGTGCTGGTGCCAGGCAAAGAGGTGGTGATGAGAACCCACTAGATCGCAGATGGCCTGCCAACGCGCGGGAGTTATCCAGGTGGGGACGATGGCGGCACACAGGGGCACCTGGTGGCGCATAAAGAGTTGCAGCAGCCTATCCTGGCCGCGCGAGGGGATGGCGATATCATCAGCGCGAAAAAACACCGTGGCCTGCCGGCCGGCGATCAGCCGTTCGAAAGGTTGCAAGACATCCTCGGGCAGCCTATGCCAGAGCCTGGAAACGGTACGCGAAGTTCTCATCGGTGGTGTTCCTCCATGAGTCGGCGGATGACGACGGCGCTCTCGCGGTCGCCATCGAGGCGCAAAGCGGCGCCCCCTGGCGGAGGCGAGAGCAGGGCCAGGCGCAGTCGTTCCGCCAGGGCAACACTCTCCAACTCCCCTTCCTCAAGCAGCTGCAAATAGCCTCCGCCAACCAGGGCTTCAAGGCGCATGCGCTGCTCGCGATTCTGGTCGAAGGGAAGGAGCAGCCCGGGAGTACGACAGGCCAGCAGGTTCATAGTGGTGTTGTAGCCAGCCATACTGATGGAGAGATCGGCGGCCAGCACATGATCGACAAAGTTCGCGGTGAAATCGCCTACCTTTATATGGCCGTGGCCATTGGCCAGCTTGTGCAGTCGGTGGCGTAATTCCTGCTCGGCATGGGGGCCGTGAAACATCAGCAGGCGATGGGGCAGGCGTTGCCCGAGATGGATACTGGCACCAATGGTGGCAGAGAGCAGCTTGCCACCCACGGTGCCGCTGCCGGCGCTGGCCAAAAGCAGGGTACCCTCAGCCGACAAGCCCAGCTCCCTACGGGCGGCGGCCCGGTCCGGCAGCAGCGACCCCTGGGCAACGTAGCCGGTATAGTAGAGGGGACAGGCGATGTCGGCGGTGCGAGCAAAGGTCTGTTCAAAACGAATGAGACCCGGGTCGCTGTGCACCAGCACCCCGTCAAAATACGGGTTGAGCCACTGCAGCACTATTTTTTCAAATTTGTGCTGGTCGTCCTTCTCCACCAGGATGTCGCGGACACTGCACAGAGTCAGGGCCGGGCAACTCCTCTCGCGGTTGGCAGCGAGAACCGGCAGCAACTCGCGGGCAAAGCGCTTACGCCCAAAGGGAAACATCTCGATCAGCAGCACCTCGGGCTGCAGGTGATGGAACAGGGCAAGCAGCTGTTCCTGCCGTTGTTGCCAAACACTCTCTTCGTCGGCGCCCTCCTCAACCGCATACATCGTCTTGAAATCGCTGTCCATGGCCAGGGCCGGCATGGCGTGATGGCGGACGTTGTCGGGCAGGGCCAACGTCACCGCCGGCCCGCCGGTGACCAGATGGACGTTGGCCGGAGCCAAGGCCCGATCGATGGCCAGGCTGCGGAAGAGATGGCCGATACCGAGTACGTGCTGGGTATAGTGAAGGAGCTTCATGTCGTCCCCTGATTGGCATGCAAAATGGCAAACCGGCCGCAGTCGTGGCCGAGCAAATGCAGCGCCCGCTTTTCCACGAAAAAGGAGTTATCGGGAAGAAACGGGCTGGCCGCCAGGTGGTTGAGGAGGGTCTTGATCACTCCCAGGTGGGTGATCAAGAGGATACGCTTGCCGTCGACGCCGTCGACAGTCTCCTCCAAGGCGGCCAGCACCCTTGCCAGTACCGCTCTCCTGGTCTCTCCTCCGGGCGGCGAGAAATCCCAGCCCCGCCCTGCCTCTTGCATGGCCCGGCCGGGGAAAAAGGCGTCGACCTCCTCCAGGGTCATGGCGGTCCACTCGCCCCAATCCTGCTCCATCAGGCGCGGCTCGACCCGGTAGTGGTGCCCGGGAAAGAGCATCCGGCAGGTCTCACGGCAGCGGGTGAGACTGCTCACCACCACCTCGTCCCAGGGCCCGTGGCGATGTAGCAGCGCCCGCCACGGTGCCGGGTCAAAGCCCGGCGCCAAAGGGATGTCGCGCTGCCCCTGCATGCGTTTGTCGCGATTCCAGGCGGTGGGTCCATGGCGGAGCAGGCCGATGACGTTCATCGCCGCACCTCGCCACAGGCCCGGTCCATGTGATCCAAGAGGAGCCGGTAGTTGGCGCTCATGTCATGCTGCGCGCGCACACGGTCGATGGCCTGACCGGACAATTGGCGGCGCAGCCCACCATCCGCCAGGAGCCGCGCCATGGCGGTGGCAAAGGGCTCCACCTCAAAGGGCGGGACGATCAGACCGCATTCCCCGTCCGCCACCACCTCGGGGGCGCCGTCATGGCTGGTGGCCACCACCGGCAGACCGCAGCACTGGGCCTCAAGGTAGACCATGCCCAGGGATTCGTTAATTCCGGGAAAGGCGAAGAGATCGCCGGCATTGTAATAGTCGACCATCCGCGCTGGTGCCACCCGGCCGGCAAAGCTGTGGGCTGCCGGCAAGAGCTGCGCAGCCTTTACCGAAAGACGCTCCCGACCAGGCCCGTCGCCAACGATGAGCAGATGGATGTCGGGAAAGTCGTGGCGCAGCCGGGCGCAGGCCTCGATGACAAAGGCGATACCGTCCTCCTTGACCCCAGGCCGCATCATCGCCGCGGTCACCACCACCCGTTTGTCAGTGAGCGACAGACGGCGGCGCATCTCCTGGCGCACCTCCCCATCGACCGGAAAGGCCTGGGTGCGGATGCCCGGCGGGATATAGACAATTCTGGTGGGATCGACAAGGCGGGCGAGGTTTTCCAGGTCGCGCCGCTTGTTGACGAAGAGTCGATCCGCCCGCAACAGGGCGCGGCGGTTGAGCATATAGCCAAGCCAGGTCTTGACGCGTTTGCGGTACTTGCTGGCGTAGGAGGAGGCGAAGAGGAAGTAGGGCAAATGGTGGCGCCGCGACAAGGTCGGCCCGACCACGTCGGGGCCACGGTAGTAGGAGTGGTAGGTCAGCCAACAATCGACAGGCATCTGCCGCAATTGCCGGTCAGCGGCGATGGTCTGGTAGAGGAGGGTTGGCCAGCGCCAGGGCCGCCGGTAGATCCACTCCATCGACAAGTGCAAGGGCACCATCACTTCATGACCCTCTTCGCCCATGGCCCGGTGCAGGTCGCGGGCAATGGACACCAGTCCCGAAGAACGGTTGTGATCGAGGCTGCGGAAGGAGGGATAATAGGCGATACGCATCACTCCCCCTTAGAGGCTGGTGAGTCGGCGATAAAGCGCCACCAACTCGCCGATCAGCTGCTTGTTGTCAAAGACCTCGGTGACCTTGCGACGTGCCGCGGGAATGAGGCGAGCCCGCAGCTCCTCGTCGGTGACGGTGCGCTTGAGCGCCGCCGCCAGTTCCGGACCATTGCCGGCATCGACCAACAGACCGGTCTCCTCGTGGCGCACCAGCTCAGGGACACCGGAAACGCGGGTGGCGATCACCGGCACCCCCAGGGCCATGCTCTCCGCCAGGACGTTGGGAATGCCGTCGCGGTCGCCGCTGGAGGCGATCTTGCAGCCAAGCACAAAGCAATCGGCCTGCTGAAAATGTTGCAGCACCTGCTCGTGGGTCTGCGTGCCGGTCATGGTGACGCGATCGGTCAAACCAAGTCGGTCGATCAGGGCCGTCAACTCCGTCCGGTCGTCACCGTCGCCTATCAGCACATAGCGGAAGGGAAACTCCTCCTGCACCAGCAAGGCCAGGGCGGCAAGGATCTCGGGGATGCCTTTTTTTTCCACCAGACGGGCAATGGTGAGAAAGGTGTAGGGCGGAGCCGGCGTGCGCACCACCCGGTGGGCGAAAAAGAGTGCGAGATCGATGCCATGATAGACGCAATGGACAGGATGACTGCCGCCGGTCAACGCCTCGAGATAGTGCTTGTTGTAGTTAGTGCAGGTGACGACAAAGCGTGCCTTTTTGATCTTCTCGGCGAGCTGCTCATCATCGGAGGTGTAGATGTCCTTGGCGTGGGCGGTGAAACTATAGGGCAGCCCGCTGATTTCCGCGGCGAACATGGCCACCGAGGTCGGGCTGTGGGCAAAATGGGCGTGCAAGTGGACGATATTGATATGACGACCGTGATGAACGAGATACATCGCCTGAAAGAGATGCTTAAAGGTCATGAAGCTGCGATTGCGCCGAAACCGACACCAGGCAAGACGCCAGCCGCGCAGATACCCGGCGGGATGACGCAGGCTGACCATGACCTCGGGGATGACGAAGCGGTGCAGATTGCGCCAGAACTCGGTGGGCAGGTAGGTGACCTTGGCGCGAATCGCCTGCACCGACTTATGGGTGAAGGACTCGCGCGGATGGCGCATGGAAAAGATGTGGACAATTATCCCCTGCTCTTCGAGCAGCCTGATTTCATTGGAAATAAATGTCTCGGAAATGCGCGGGTATCCCTTAAGGATCATGCCCATCACCGACGGTCCATTGCTCATTGTGGTTCTCCGCAGGTGGCCGAGGCCCTTGAATCGTGGGAGTACGTAAGGATGTTCATGGCAAACCCTAGGGGGAAGCTTGGACGCTTATCGTCGGGCAATCGCTCCAATTGCCACAAAGGAGCCATTTTCTCGACCGCTGTCAACGCCTACGTGGAGGGAGGCGCGAAAATCATCAACTCAGCGGACGCTGACATTGTCGGAGAACGACCTATAGTCCCTCAGAGGCTCTGCTCAGGCGGCCCAAGAAAAAACTTCCTCACCCCTTTCCAAGGAGTCACAATATGGACCGAAGTCGCTTCATCAAAGCCGGCGGTTTGATTGACGGTAGTGGCGCGGGTCTGCGCCGGGACGTCACCGTCGAGATCGAAGACGGTGTCATCGTCGCCATAAACGAGGGAAGACAACTGCCGCGCGGGGTTGGCGTCGACCAACTGCCCCATTGCCTCCTCCTTCCGCCCCTGGTGGACGCAAGCCTCCTCCTCACCCGCTCGCCCTCGGTGACCATGACCGACAAACCGGACTCGCCCGAGGATCGGGCCACCCTGGTGGCCCGCCATCTCGGTTATTGCCATGCCCACGGGGTTCTGGGCTTGGCGGTCGGCGACCAACCGTCCGAGGTGGCCCCCGCTTGGCGGGATTGGGGATATGACAAGGGGTTACTCGAACTGCGGGTCGCCGGCCCTGCCTGCCGAGAGAGCGGCGGTGATTTCCTGCGCCTGCGCTTATCTGCCGATATCGATGCCGGGCAGACCGACCCCTTTACGCCCTCGCCGGACCTGGCAGTCTCGCTGGCAACGCGAGGGGAGAAAAAGGTGGTGATGGTGGCCAACGGTGCGGAGGCGGTGGCTGAGGCCCTGGCCGCCGGCTGCGATGCCATCGAGCAGGGCTACGCCATGGGCGAGGACAACCTCAGGACACTGGCTGAGCGAGGGGTGCTGTGGATTCCCAGCCTGGTGCGGGCCAAGAACGGTGTCGATGGCGCCGGCGGTGGGGGCGATATCGCCTGCCGTTTCTCTCAGCGCTACGTGGCCCCAGGCAAGCCCGTGCCCGGGGCCGAAGCCTTGTGGAAGAAGATGCTGGCCGGGCAACTGGCGCAGCTGCGCCTCGCCCGTTCCCTGGGGGTGGTGACCGCCCTCGGTAGCGGCGCCGGCAACATCGGTCTCTCGCACGGCGAATCGCTGATCGAGGAGATGAAGCTCTTCGTCAAGGGCGGCTATCCGCTGGCCGAGATCTTTCACGCAACCTCGGAGGTCGCCGCCCGGTTCTTTGCCATGAACCGGCTGGGGCGGCTGGCCGTGGGCCGGCCGGCCACCTTCCTCATCGTGCGCGGCTCGTTGCAGCAGTTGCCACGCAAACTCTACTTTTTGGAAGGCATAATCGTCGACGGTTCCCCCTGCCCCCACTACCGCAAAAATCCGCCCAAGGCGGTGGCCGGCAAGAACTGACTATGCCTGACGATGACCTAGAAGGTGATTTCGCGGTGGTCCTTGTCAACGAGAAAGGTCTGGCTTGACCCACCGAAGCGCTCGGCCACCATGGTCTCGACCTTGGCCAGGGCCCGATCCAATCGTTTTCTCTGACTCCCGGCAAAACCGACCAGCTGAAAGAAGACCTCTCTGCTCTCTAGGGTCATTTTGCCGATCTCGCTCTGCCGCCACAGCCACTGCCTGGTCTGCACCGTATCGCCGCTGATGAAGACCAGCTCACCCTCTCCCAAATGTTCGTATTCCTGCGACCCGAAAGGCAGATAACGGTCTCCTGGCTGCGACCGTCGCACCCACAGGTCTTCCTTGATCTCCCGCAAATCGTGGCCGCCCAAGGAAACGACTTCCTCAAGCGAGATGGCGTTGCCGAGATCGACCAAGGCGTTGATACTGGGCAGAGCAATGCCCTTGGCGACCCGTTTGGTCATCCCTTCCACCGAGTTGGTAAACTTGTTGGGATTGATGTCGAAATTCTGCAGGGCGGCACGATAGCGCTTGATATACTCTTCTTCTCTGATCTCCACATTGCCGAGCTGCCGTTGCAGACCGGCCTCGGCCTCCCGCAGGCGGCGAATATCCGCCTCGCTGCTCTCACCATTACGCAGATCCCTGCCGATAACGATTCCGAAACAGACATCGGGATTTTTTGTAAAGACAAAATCTTCTACCGAATACTTCATTGGCACCTCGAAATGAGCTGGTGGAGTGGCTTGTCGCGCCTCGCCACCGCGTCATAAAAGCAGCTTCCCCCCACCGGCTGAAACCTTCAGGGGTAGGAGGAAGCCTTCAACGACTCTGCCAGGCGATACTCCTCGTCCTCGGGCTGCGACAGAGCCATTGCCCGGTCAAAGCACTCCCGAGCCTGACGTTTCTTGTCAAAACCATCGAGCAGGATCTCCCCTCGCAGGTTGTAAGCCTGGGCAAAGGAAGGGGCTTGAAGCAACAGCAGATCGACCTTTTTCAGGGCTGAAGGGTAGTTGCTATTGCCCATCATCAGACCGATCTCCTGGATCTCATTATGATACTTGATGTGTGGACTGAGTTGCTGCTCCTTGCCGAGTCCCACCATCCCTAGGACGGAGTTGATATCATGGGAGATGACAATGATGATCAGGCCGATGCCAACGCTGTAGATCAAGGGATTGACCAGTAGCGCCATCAGCGAGAAGCCGTTGACAAAACAGAGCGCCAGACCGATAGAGGAGAACACCGCAAAGAGTGGTCCGACATAGCGGAAAAAATCCCCGACGATGGCCAAGTCCCGTTCCGGCATCTCCTTCCTCCTCAACACTTCCCTTTCAGCCACCCTCATCGGCATCGCCCTAAACGGTTATAGAAACTGGCAGACGGCATCGCGCCAAAACCAGTATAGCATATCGACAGTTGCTGGTAAAATCCAGAGCTCAACTTGACAATTTGGGAAAAGCCGACAGATTTCAGCCATTGTCGAGATCGCGTTAACCGGGGAAATTCTGCCCAAGAGCCTCCATCACCACATTTTTCTGCTCTTTCTGGAGGAAAGAGAAAAAAAGCGCTATACTGAAGGCTAAAGGTCTACGCTCGCCATGATCACCACGATTTTTCCTGCGGTGGAAAACGATGGAGAAAAAGAGAACTGCCGTCCTCATTGGCGGCTCGGGCTTGCTTGGCGGAACAATCGTCAACTATTACAAGACACGCTTTGCCACCGACATTGAAATCCGCGCACCCAGCAGCAAGAAGGTGTCGATTCGGGTCGAAAGCGACATCTGCAGCTATCTCAACGAAGTCAAGCCGGACTTTGTCATCAACGCCGCCATGGCCAAGCTCGGGGCCGGCAACCAGTTGGCCTATGAAGTCAATTATCTTGGGGCGGTGAATCTCGCCCGGGGCGCCGTCTCCCTGGGCGTACCCTATATCCATCTCAGCTCGGCGGCGGTGATGCCGGTCGGACTCGATATCACCGAGGAGCAGATCCTGCCGCTCTCGCCCGGCCTCAATGCTTACGCCAAATCGAAACTGATGGCCGAGCTGACCCTGCGACGCATGGCCAAGGAAGAAGGGCTCGATTACAGCTGCATCCGCCTGGCCATCGTCTATGGTGCCCATGACCACAAGATCCAAGGCTTTCAGCGCATGCTCCTCTCTTTAGCCGACCAGTCTATGCCCCTGCTCTTCACCAGCGCCAACACCCTGCATTCCTATAGCAACTCAAGGAAGCTCCCCTTCCTGATCAACCACATGCTCAATCATCGGGAAAAGTTTCGCGGACAGACCTACAACTTCGCCGATCCGCAGCCGGCTGATCTTACCAACCTGATTCTTCACATCAAGAAGCTGCTGCACCTCAAGGTGCCGAAGGAGATCCACGTCCCCTTTTGGCTGGCCAACATCGGCCGCCGGGGTGCGGAAATCGTTATCCGCCTGCTGCGCAAGACCGGCCTCAAAGCCACCCTTCCCCCGGAGTTAATGTTTCTCGAAAATTTCTACAAGTCGCAAACTTTGTCGATCGAAAAGCTCAAGAACTCCTCCTTTTCCGATCCGCTGCCGACCGAGACCATCTACACCCGTCTGCCGGGAATGGCCGAATACTATCTCACCCGCTGGGCCAACGAGAACCTGATCACCCTCAAGGCCCCAATATTCAATATCAGCAAGGGGAGAAGCAGCGACTTCGTCAATGCCCCCGAAAACCTCCTTGCAGCAACCCACGAGCGGGGACTCGGTCCCCTGCCTAATATCGTCAAACGTTAAGCGCGCCGGGAAATCGGCCAAGCCCGCAACCCTCAACCATCCACAGGATCGTACGGAGTGTCGAGCACCAGTTGGTAGAAGGCGAGGTCGAGCCACCGACCGAACTTGAACCCGGCCTGGCTGATCGTTCCGGCATGGGTGAACCCGAGTCGTTCGTGGAAGATGCGGCTTTCCCGGTTCTCGGCATCAATGCCGCCGACCAGCAGGTGATAGCCCTGCTCCCGGGCGACATACAGCAGGCGCTGCATCAACGCATAGCCCACACCCTTGCCCCGATGGTCGCGGTGCACATAAACGGAGTGTTCTACTGAATATTTATAGGCAGGCCGCTCGCGAAAGGTGCCATAGGTGGCAAACCCGAGGAGAAGTCCAGCCTGGTCGACCGCGCCCAGTACCGGAAAGTTGCCCGCCTCCTTGGCCCTGAACCAAGCCTCCATGCTCTCCAGAGGCCGGGTATGGTAGTCATAAAGGGCGGTGGAATTGACGATCGCCTCGTTGAAAATCTCGAGGATGGCGGCGGCATGCGCCTCATTGGTGCAGGGTATGATGTGCATTTCTTCTCACTTGTTCTTCCAATGCCGGAACCTCGGCCGAGAATTGCGGCAACCACCTTTTGGGGCTAATGACGCTGCCGCTGGTGGATATTGGTCATTTTTATGCGGACATTGACGCTGTAACGCCAGCCAGCTCAAGCCGGTAGCACTGCTGGAGCAGTTCCTTGCCCCACAGCCGCTGCCGCTCTTCAGAAACCAGGACAAAGCCGTTTTGCCGGTAGAGGCGGATGGCCTTATCCTGCAAATCGACCGTCCAGAGCACGATGGCCAAATACCCCTGCTCCCTGGCAAAGTGCAGGGCCGAATCGATCAGTCTTCGCCCCAATCCCAGGCCTTGCAAACTCTCATCAACCAGGAACCAGTGTAATCGGGCAAGGCCGCCGCCATTGTCGGCAATGGCGATGCAGCCCTTGACCGCCCCACTTGACTCGACCACCCACACGCACTCCTTGGAGCTATGGCGCAGTACCAGCTCGGACAGGGGCATGGCCACATAGGGCTCGAAGGTGCTATCGAAGCCGTTATGTTTGTAATAGTATTCGCCATGGAGATTGACGATCGCCCCCAAATCTCCCGGCCGTAAGCCCTGGCGGACAACGACATCCTCACTCATATAAAAGACCTCGATGGAGAAATACGATTATCGTCGCAAGAGGAAGCGCGCTCCCCGGG
>CAYSON010000026.1:0-14109 GCA_964432635.1 uncultured Desulfopila sp. | reverse complement strand
GGTGCCGGGACGGTCGGTCCCGGCGCTCCTGCCCTTGGTGAAGCCGCGAACATGCAGCTCGTAGATGACCGTCTCGGTGAGCGGGGTGCGCAGGGGGCGGTCGCCCTGCCAGTCAAAGGGGGCGCCGGCCATGGTGCAGCAGGGGGCCAGCCCGTAGCTCGCCGGCTCGCCCCAGGCTCGGGGAAGGAGGGAGGGGCAGTGCGGATCGATCAAGACATGACTATAGTCAAAGACCAAGCCCTTGTTGTCCTCGCCGCTGGGCCCGTTCATGCGGTAGCCGTAGCGGAAATCACGGCGCTGGGTGACCAGAAGCTGGTGCCACATGTCACCGGTACGGTTGTCGCGCGGATGAAAGGGGAATTCGTGGCGGATCGCCTTGGAGGCCCCGCTCGGCAGGAAGTCGATCACCAAGGTGACCCTGGTGGCGTGGCGGGCGAAGATGGAAAAATTTATCCCTTCCTTGGTGACGGAAACTCCGGCCGGGAGGGGGGTGCCGCTTCGTTGGAGGTGGGGATTATTTTTCTCAGCCATATTGATAATGGTTCCCATTGATTTATAATTTAAAAAACGCATGCGACGCTCTGAGATATCAGGGTAACCGAACCGACGCCGCCGGCAAGGGAAAAATAGGCATAATCAACAGTTCCGTTCGGGGGTAGTGTCGTTGAAAAAGGCGTAACCCTTGCAGGTGGCTGTTAAAACCAATGGACTAGGACTCCAGGGAGGATGGAATGGGGAATTATCATAAGGTGCGCATAGGCGACACGACGATCAGCCCAATCGATTGGGAGATGAATCCCGATTTGTCGTTTGGAACCTTCGAGTCTTGGGGCGGGCGCGAGCGGGTGCGTAACAACAAGGAGTGCGTCTACTATTTCTTCATCGATAACTGGGGTGAGGTGCCCAAGCTGTGTCTGATGGAACGGGCGGTCAAACATGCCCGTATCGTTGCTGAAATCAAAGCCCCGGCGGAGCTGGTCAAGAAATGCGTGGCTGGTCAAGGGAGGTCCTCCAATTTTGAGAAGAGCTATGCCATCAACGAGGAGGTCAAGGAATGGCTGATTGCCAAGGTCCTCGATGATCATGGTGACACCCGGTTGGTGGTGCCGCGGCGCGAGGAGGTGCGCACCGAGGATATGGGGGCGCCGCTCCCCGACGGAGATCTGGTGGTGGAGGTGAAGACGGTGGTGCTGCCCCACGAGGCGACAATCATCAACGACGAAGATCTGCTCGGGATCATCAAACGCTATAATTTCTTTGAGGCCGAGTTGCATCCCGCTGGCCGCTTCAACAATGTTTTGGTTGATGTCGCCGATCCCGGGGTGGTGGTCGATCGTCGCACCAACCTGATGTGGCAGAGTGGTGGTATCGATATCGGCTCCATTCGCCATATCCGCGCCGCGGTAGAGTGGGCCAACGAGACTGAGTTCGCCGGCTGCAGCGGCTGGCGTTTGCCGACCCTGGAGGAGGCGCTGTCCCTGATGGAACCGGTGCGTAATGGCAAGGGGCTCTATTTGCACATGGCCTTTTCCCGGGAACAACCCTTTATCTTTGTGGCGGCGCAGCGTAAGCCGGGGGGGTACTGGTTCGTCGATTTCAAGCAGGGCCGGGCTTTCTGGTCCTCGGGGACCATTCCCGGGGGCTTCGGGCGTCTGGTGCGCAGCCTCGTTTGAGACCGCCGTTTGGTTGATATTCATAGCGGTTGAGCGAGTTGAGAGGTCCGCAAGGCGATAGCCTTACGGACCTTTTTTTTGATGGTGTTCTCGGTGGTTGGGGAGTAAAAAGGCGGAGAGGGCAACAGGAGCGGCGCATCGCCGCTGTCGACGGGACACATAGCCGCGCGGCGGGGTGGAGAGGGAGGCAAGGGAGGGGAAAAGAGGCATGGATGACAGGCGGGGGAGGCTGTGGCGCTTGGCAGGGGCGGGTTCTCACGCCGCCGAGAGGGCGGCGCCGGATCATGGTCGAGGACGTTGTTACGGTGGCCTGCTGTCGGTGATGTTGCTGGCGGTTCTACTCCTTACCTCCGCCACTCCCGGTGTGGCGCGAACGGTTACCCTGCCTCTGACCCTCGACTTCAAGCTGCTCACCGCACTTCTGGTACGCGATGCCTTTTCCGGCAAGAACCAGAGTGCCGCCATCGTCGGTCGCCCCGGCGAGTGCACCTATCTCGGCATTTCCGAGCCGCAATTCTCTTCTGCCGGTAACTATGTCCGCCTCGACATGCGCCTTACCATCCGCCTCGGTACCGACCTCGCCGGCGAATGTCTGGTGCCGTTGGAGTGGCAGGGCTATCTCACTCTGGTGTAACAACCGGTCTTCGACGGCCGCTCTTTCGCCTTGGCCTTTCGCACCGTCGATTCCACCCTGACCACGCTGTCGCGGCAGCCGGCCACCGTCGCCGGGGTGCTGTGGGAGTTCGCTAAGCCCCGGGTCACCGAGTACCTCAACCGGGTGCGCTACGATTTGGCACCGCCGGTCCGCGACATGCGCGAGTTTTTGGCGCCGCTTTTTCATCCCGAGGTGCGCCAGGCCACCCAGGCGATGCTCGACAGTCTGCGCGGCGGCCGTTTCACTGTCAACCGGGATGGCCTCGAGGTGGAGTTGCAGGCCGAAGTCGAGGAGGTCTTTCCGGCGGAGTCGGCGCGGACGACCATCGACGCCGCCGAGCGCAAACGGCTCATCCGTGTCTGGGAGACCTGGGACGTCTTTCTTGTCCGCCTCGTTTCCCTGATCGCCTCCGAACCGCTGACCCCGGAGGATCAACGGCTGCTTGCCGACGTCCTTCTTGATACCCGCTACGCCTTTGCCGCCGCCCTGGAGGCCCCGGATCTGCAAAAGGACTTCGTGCGCCTGCAGTTCCTGCGGGCCTGGCGCACCCTGGCACCGCTGTTTCGTCGCCAGCTCTATGCCAAGGCTTCAGCCAACACCCTCGGCTACCTGGCCTTCTTTACCGCCGCCGATGCCCTGTTGGTCCTTGATCAGATGGGGCCGACCCTGGGCATCGAAATCAGCGAGCAGGGCTTGTTGCAGTTGGCGGCGATGATCACCGGGCGGGAAACTACGCTGCCCTATGGTCTGGAAATCGATCCCAAGTTGCGCCAACTCCTGCAGCTGCCGCCGCTCGAGGCCTCGCCGCCCGGCGAGCCCGAGGAGGAGATCCTGGAAATCGACCTGCCCCCTGAGCAGGAGGAGAGCGATCCCTTTTCCCGTATCAGTGATTTCTTCTCGTCCAGGGCCTACGCCGCCGAGATGCCGCCGGCCGCCGAGCTCCTCGAGTGGCGGGTGCCGACGGGGGATTTTGACGATTATCTGCAGCGAGTGCGGACGGTGGTCGCCGAGGCTTCCACCCCTGTGCTCGCCAAGGAACCGTTGTCGGAACCGCTGCAGGAGATGTTTCGCTCCATGGTGGTGGCCATCGCCTGGCAGGAGAGCTGTTTTCGCCAGTTCATCGAAAAGAACAAGAAGTTGACCTTTATCCTCTCCTCCAATCAGACCTCGGTCGGGTTGATGCAGGTCAACGAGCGGGTCTGGCGTGGCATTTACGACCGCAACCGGTTGCGCTGGGATATCCGCTACAACGCTCGGGCGGGCTGTGAGATTGCCGATCTCTATCTGCGTCGCCATGCCCTGCCGCACAAGGCGGCGGCCAAGATCGGCCAGGTTCCCGGTATGGTCTATGCCATGTACAGCGGTGGTCCCGGCCAGCTCGATAACTACCTGGCGCGCCACAAGGGCGGCAAGCTTCTCCCCAGCGACCAGGGTTTCGCCGAAAAATGGACCTGGGTGGACAAACGGGATTGGCAGCAGTTGGCGAAGTGCCTCGGCGGCGGTTGATCATCCCTCTCCTCCCGGCCATTCCCTCCTCTTGCGGGCAGTGTTGTATGTCGGGTAAAAGTACATTGACATATTCTTTTGTGCATGTATATTGGTTTGAAACAGGTAATGTCAATGTACATGTGAGACGATGATGGAACTGACCGCAAAGCAACAACAATTCTTCGACTATCTCCACGCACGGCTCGAGGAGGACGGGCGGGTTCCCAGTTTGCGCCAGGCCGCCCAGGACCTCGGCGTCAGCCATACCGCGGTGGCCCAGCTGATGCAGCAGCTGGAAAAAAGGGGCATGGTCGCCCGGCAAGGCCGTTACGGTCGGAGTATCCGTCTGTCGTCGGGAGGAGGGGAGCCGATGATTTGCCGTCCGGGGCGGGAGGTGCCGGTGATCGGCCGCATCGCCGCCGGTCTGCCGATGTACGCCCAGCAGGAGTGGGAGGAGACCATCGTTGTCGACCCGACCCTCTTTGCCGGCGACAACCTCTTCGCCCTGCGGGTCAAGGGACTGTCGATGCGCGACGCCGGCATCCTCGACGGCGACCTGGTGCTCTGCGAGCCCCGGCAGTACGCGGAAAACGGGGAGATCATCGCCGCCCTGGTGAAAAACGAGGAGGCGACGGTGAAGCGTTTCTTTCTCTTTAGCGATCATATCGAACTGCGCCCGGCCAACGACGCCTATGCGGTGATGTGCTACCCCTTCGGCGAGGTACTGGTGCAGGGTAAGGTGGTCGGGGTGCTTCGGGGGCGCCATGCCGAGTTCGACGGCAAACGGGGGTGATGTCCGGCCCCCCGGGCGGGTCGAGGTGCGGCGTGTGGCGGCCGACGGCAGCCCCATCGGCGTCTGTCCTGTTGCCGTCGGCACCTGCGGGTATTCCTACAGCGAGTGGGTCGACGCCGGTTTCTATCCGCCGGGGACACGGAGTACGGCCATGCTCGGTCTCTACGGGCGCTCCTTTTCGGTGGTTGAGCTCAACTACACCTGGTACCAGATGGCCCGGGCCGAGGCCCTGGAGAGGATGGTGGTCGGCGCTCCCGCGCACCTGCACTTTGCCGCCAAACTGACCCGCACCATGACCCATGAGCGCGACGACCAGTGGCGACAGCAGCTCACCCTCTACCGTCAGGGCATCGCCCCCCTGGGCAAGCGGCTGGTGGCGGTGTTGGTGCAGTTGCCGCCGGAGTTCGAGCGCAGCGTCGCCAACCGCAGCTATCTCGCCGCCCTGCTCGATGGTCTTGCCGGGTTGCCGACGGCGGTGGAGTTCCGCCACCGCTCCTGGGCGGTTGATCCGGTATTTGCCGAGCTGGAACGACGGTGCGTCACCCTGGTGACGGTTGATGTGCCGACGCTGCCCAGTCTCTTTCCCGCCCTTGACGTGGTCACCAACCCCGAGCTCTTCTACGCCCGCTTCCATGGCCGCAATCTCGAGGGGTGGCGCTCCGGCAACATGCAAAAAAAATTCAACTACGACTACCATGCCGAGGAACTCGACGCCTGGTGCACCGCCCATCTGCCGATGTTGAGCCGCGCCTCCTCCTCCGGCCTTATCATGTTCAATAATCACGTGCGCGCCCAGGCGCCGCGCAACGGCCTGCAGATGGCGGCCAGCCTGGCCCGCTTCGCCGGGTCGGGGCGATGAGTACGCTGCTTTCCGCCGGCCGGGAGCGGGCGGTATTGCACTTCAACGTCGCCGATTTTGCCGTCGCCGTGGAGCGGGTGGCCGACACCGGCCTGTGTCGCCGGCCTCTGCTCATCGCCCCGCTGGGAGCAGCGCGGGCGGTGGTCTACGACATGAGCGAGGAGGCCTACGGCGAGGGGGTGCGCAAGGGCATGCCGCTGCGCCGGGCGACCCGTCTCTGTCCGCGGGCGGCGCTGCTGCCGCCCCGTCCCGACCTTTATGCCCGGGCGATGGGCGCGTTTTTCCGCGAGCTGCAGGGCTATTCGCCGCTGATCGAGGTTGGTGACGTCGACGGCCATTTCTTCGTCGACGTCACCGGTACCCATCGTCTGCACGGGCCGGCGGTTGATATCGGCTGGCGGGTGCGGCGCCGCGCCCGGGCAGCCCTCGGCATCAATCCCATCTGGACCCTGGGCAGCGGCAAGGTGGTGGCCAAGGTGGCATCGCGGCTGGTCAAACCGGTGGGCGAGTATATCGTCGCCCCGGGGGAGGAGGAGGCCTTTCTCGCCCCCCTGCCGGTCAGGCTTCTGCCCGGTCTCTCCGGCCGGGAACTGCAGCGGCTCGAGGCCTTCTCCCTGACCACCGTCGGCGCCCTTGCCGAGCTTTCAAGACAGCAGCTGCTGGTGGCCTTCGGGTCTCGTTGCCATTATCTGCACGGCCTCAGCCATGGTATCGACGAGGAACCGGTACGCCCCCCGGGAGCAGCGCAGGAGATGTTTTTACATCAGCATCTGTTCGCTGACGACAGCAACGACCGGGAGGAGGTGACAGGGATTGTCGCCACCCTGGTCGGGCCTGTCGTCGCCTTGTCCTTCGCCTCGACTACGCCGACGGCAGCCACTCGACCCGCCAGGCCCTGTGCGGCAACGGCGCCGCAAGCGATTTCCAGTTGCGGCAACTGGCTCTGGCCGCCCTTGACCGTGCCTGGACCCGGCGCACTAGGTTGCGCGCCTGTCGCCTTGCCTGTGACCGACTCCAGCCCCGTTCGCCGCAGCTGTCACTTTTCCCCGAGGGCGAGGAGCGGCAGCGGCGCGAAGAGCGGTTGCAGGGCGCCATCGACATCCTGCGCGTCCGTTACCGGCCGGGGCTGGTGGGTATCGGCCGGTCGGGCGTGGCGACCCTGGGACGGGCGGGGGAATGAACGGTGTTTCCCCTGCGCGTCCGTTCCTCTTATTCGCTGCTGCGCGGCACCGCCTCGCCCCTGGCCCTGTGCCGGCGGGCGAAAGAGCTCGGTTATCCCGGCTTGGCCCTGACCGACCGTGACAACCTCTACGGCCTGTGGCCCTTTCTGCGTGCCTGTCGGGAGGAGGGGTTGCGACCGATCGTCGGAGCGGAGGTGTCACAGCCGGGAAGCGACCGGGTGGTCACCTGTCTGGTGCAGAACGACCAGGGCTACGCCAATCTCTGCCGCCTCTTGACCCGGCGCCACCGTGGGTCGGGGTTCGACCTGGCCGTCGACGTGCCGCCCCTTGCCTCCGGGCTCTTTCTCCTCTGCCGCGACCAGACGCTTCTTGAGAACTACAGCAAACTGGGGTTGGCGATGGCCGCCGATCTCGGCCCGCTGCCCACCGGGGAGTCCCGCGCCTTACGGGTGTTTGCCGAGCGCCGGCGGATCGCCACCGTCGCCACCGCCGACAGCGACCTGGCCGAGGCGGGCGAGGCCCCTTTGGCCGGGTTGCTTGCCGCCATCGGTCACCGTCTGACCATCGGTGAGGCGCGGCAGCGCCCATCTCCGCACAGCCTCGCCGCCGCCGCAAGCTATCGCGTCACCCTGGCGATCTGGCCGGAGGCGGTGGCGGAAACGGAAAGGATCGCTGCCTCCTGCACCTTCACCGGCCCCCAGTTCGGGGTGGTGATGCCCCCCTGGCGAAACGGCGACAGCGCCCAGGCCACCCCGGCCTTACGCCTGGCCGCCTATAAGGGGGCGCGGGAGCGCTACGGTGACGATCTCGGCGAGCCGGTGGTGGAGCGTCTTGAGCACGAACTGCGGATTATCGCCGCCATGGGGTTTTCCTCCTACTTTCTGGTGGTGCGCGACATCGTTCACCGCTTGGGGGCAGACGGACGGCGGCGCAAACGACGCATCTGCGGCCGCGGTTCGGGGGCGGCCTCGCTGGTCGCCTACTGCCTGGGGATTACCAACGTCTGCCCGATCAAATATAACCTCTATTTCGAGCGCTTCCTCAATCCCGGCCGCACCGACCCGCCGGATATCGACATCGACTTCGCCTGGGATGAGCGCGACCAGGTGCTGGCCGAGGTCTTCGCCGATTTTCCCGGCCACGCCGCCATGGTCTGCAACCATGTCTTTTTCCAGCCGCGCATGGCCATCCGCGAGACCGCCAAGGCCTATGGCCTGCCCGGCTATGAGATCAGTCAGCTGACCCGGCGCATCCCCTGGCTGCATAGCGGCGGCCGCGGCCTCGGCGAGAGTCTGGCAGCCTTGCCGACCTTCAAGGATCAGGACCTGTCGCCCCCCTGGCCGGAGGTGCTGGCGCTGGCCGAAAAGCTCCTCGGCGTGCCGCGCCATCTCTCCGTTCATCCCGGCGGGGTGGTCATTACCCCGCGGCCGATTGAGGAATATGCCCCGCTGCAGCGGGCCGCCAAGGGGGTGGCGATCCTGCAATGGGAAAAGGATGGGGTCGAGGAGGCGGGATTGGTGAAGATCGATCTTCTCGGCAACCGCAGCCTCGGGGTGATCCGTGACGCCATCGCCGCCGTGCCTTCGGCAGAGCGGGGCTTTACCGAAGCCACCTGGCAGCCGGAGGACGATGTCGCCACCAAGTTAGCGGTGGCTCAGGGGGCGACCATGGGCTGCTTCTATATCGAGAGCCCGGCCATGCGCCTTCTCGAGAAAAAAGCCGGCAGCGGCGACTTCGAGCAGCTGGTGATCCAGTCGTCGATCATCCGCCCGGCCGCCAACGAGTTTGTGCGCGAGTACGTGCGCCGCCTGCACGGCGGGGCCTGGCAGCCCTTTTGCACGCAGCAGGGCGATGTCCTCGACGAGACCTTCGGCCTGATGGTCTACCAGGAGGACGTCACCAAGGTGGCGGTGGCCTTGGCCGGTTTTTCCCCGGCCGAGGGCGATGGGCTGCGCAAGGTCATGGCCAAGAAGGATAAGGCGGCCAAACTCAGCCACTACAAGGAGATGTTCTTTGTCGGCTGCACCCGGAGCGGCGTGACAGCGTCTGCCACCGGGGAGATGTGGCGGATGATCGAGAGTTTCGACGGTTACTCCTTTTGCAAGCCGCACTCCGCCTCCTACGCCCGGGTGTCGTTCCAGGCCGCCTACCTGAAGCGACACCATCCGGCACAGTTCATGGCGGCAGTCATTGCCAACGGCGGTGGCTATTATTCGACTTTTGCCTATGTTTCCGAGGCCAAGCGGCTGGGCCTCACCATCCTGCCACCCGATGTGCGTCACAGCCACCACGCCTGGTGCGGAGGGGGGCGGGCGGTGCGGGTCGGGCTCTCCGCGGTGGCCGGGCTTTCCGCAGCCTTGGTCGATCGTCTGCTCGCCGCCCGAAAGGAGCGGGAATTCAGCGATGTCGGTGATTTTCTGCACCGCACCCGCCCAGCCGAAAACGAAGCCGAAGCCCTCATCCACTGCGGCGCCCTGGACGGACTGGACCCGGTCGCCAATCGCGCCATGCTCCTCTGGCAATGGGCCAGCTACCAACGCAGCTGCGACGCCGGCCGCTGTCCCGCCCTCTTCGCCCCGCGGTTGCCGCCCCCGCCGCCGCTGCCGTCACCGGATGGTCTCGCCCGTGCGCGGCGCGAGTTCGCCGTGCTCGGTTTTCTCTGCGATGGCCATCCTCTGCACTTTCTCGAACGACCTCGGGGCCGTATCGAGACGGTGGCCGAGCTGTCGGCCCATGTCGGTCGGCGGGTGCGGCTGCGCCTGTGGTTGCTCACCGGCAAGCTGGTGTCGACGAGAAGCGGCGAGGTCATGGAATTTCTCACCTTCGAGGACGAGAGCGGTCAGGTGGAAACCACCTTTTTCCCGGAGACTTACCGACAGCACGCCCATCTCCTTCGTTCCGGGCGCGGCTATCTGCTCACCGGTCTGGTGGAGGAGGATTATGGCGCCCTCACCGTTACCGTCGATACCCTGCGTCCGCTTGGGCGATGAAATCTTGTTTGAAAATGTTGCCAAACAGCGTATAAAGCAAGCTGCTGAATACCAGCCAGGAAGGCGACAAGGGATGAATAAGACACAGCGAATTCTCATCATCGACGATGAACCATCGGCCCTTGATCTGCTGCGGCGGATCTTCGAGGGCGAGGGCTACCAGGTGCTTCTGGCCGCAAACGGCCTGGAGGGGGTGGAACTTTTCCGGAAAAACCCCTGCGATCTGGTGATCACTGATATCGTCATGCCGGGCAAGGACGGTCTGCAGACCATCCTCGACCTGCGCCAGGAGTATCCCGAGCTCCCCTTTGTTGCCATTTCCGGGGGTGGGGTGATCTCCAAGGAGCGCTATCTTACCGTTGCCGGCTATCTCGGTGGGGTGATCACCATGGCCAAACCCTTCGCCGTCGAGGCCATCGTCGCGGCGGTGGAGCAACTGCTCGCGGAGGGGAAGGACCCGAGCGATCGATAACACTCTATTTCCGGGTTACCGGTACTGATGAGAGGTGGAGAATGGATGCGCTTGCCAAGGTCGCCATGACCCTCAACTATATCCTTGACGCCAGTTGCTCCAAATATAGGGATACCCCGGCGATCGGCATGGCCATGGAGACGCCGCTCTCCTACGGCGACTTCCGCGAGCGCATCGTCGCCCTGGCCGCCCGTTTTCTCCGCGAGGGGGTGGAAAAGGGTGATCGTATCGCCCTGCTCGGGGAGAATTCTCCCAACTGGGGGACGGCGTATTTGGCCATCGTCCGCCTCGGCGCCATCGCCGTGCCGATTCTCCCCGACCTGCCGGAAAGCGATGTGCATCACATCCTCGGCGAGATGCGGGTCAAAGCCCTGTTCACCACCCAGAAACAGATCGAGAAGATCTACGAACTGCGCCCGGATATCTACGGCAAGGTGATCACCCTCGACGACTCGCTGACCGACCATGGCGGGCCCGAGGTCATTCCTCTCTCCAATTATCTTGAAGAGGCCCTGGCGCAGCTGCGCCAGACCCCCGAGCCACCGGTCTTTGCCGAGGTGGTTGAGGACGATCCGGCCTCGATTCTCTACACCTCCGGGACCTCCGGGTTCTCCAAGGCGGTGGTGCTGTCCCACAAGAATCTCACCGCCAACGCCTATGCCGCCTCGAGTCTGATGGAGATCAGTCCCGGCACGGTGTGGCTGTCGATTCTGCCCATGTCGCATACCTACGAGTTCACCTGCGGCTTCATCCTGCCCTTGCTCTCAGGCGCCCGTATCGCCTACGCCGGCAAGAGCCCGACCCCGGCCATCCTCCAAAAACTCTGCGAATATGAAAAGCCGATGGTGATCTTCGCCGTACCCCTGGTGCTGGAAAAGATCTACAAGAAACGGGTGCTGCCGCAGCTCGAAAAGAGCAAGCTGCTCGGCCTGCTGTGCAGGTTTGCCCCGACGCGAAAGCTCATCTATCGCAAGATCGGAGCGAAGCTGATCACCTTTTTCGGCGGCCAGTTAAAACTCATGGGGGTTGGTGGCGCCGCCCTCAATCCCGAGGTGGAGCGCTTTCTTCACGAGGCGCGCTTTCCCTACCTGATCGGCTACGGCATGACCGAATCGGCGCCGCTCATCGCCGGCGGGCCGGCCGGCGACAAGACCATCGCCATCAGTTCCACCGGCAAGACCATTCCCGGAGTACAGGTGAAGATCGTTGATCCTGATCCGGTCAGCGGCATTGGCGAGATCACCGTCTGCGGCGCCAACGTCATGCGCGGCTACTATAACGACCCGGAGGCGACCCGGGCGGTGCTCTCCGAGGACGGCTGGCTGTCCACCGGCGATCTCGGGGTCTTTGACGACAAAGGCAATCTTTATGTGCGCGGCCGCTCGAAGAACGTCATCGTCCTGCCAAGCGGCGAGAACGTTTATCCTGAGGCCATCGAGCACAAGATCAACACCTACCCCTGGGTAACCGAGAGCCTGGTGCTGGAGAGCAACGGTCAGGTCGAGGCCTGGATCTATCCCGACTATGAGTTTGTCGACGAGCAGACCGCCGGCGGTTCTCGCCTTGATCGTCGCGCCCATATCGAAAACCTCCTGGAAACGATGCGGGTCGAGGTCAACGAGCAGTTACCCAAGGCCTCTCGGCTGGCCAGGGTCTACGAGCGTCGCGATCCCTTCATCAAAACCGCCACCCACAAGATCAAGCGCTATCTCTATCTTGGCACCGCCATGGTTGGTTAGTTCCAGGCCACTTTTATTTTCCGAAACGGCGCTGGCCCACTTTATCCTCTTGGTCAGACAAGGGAGCATCGCGGAGGTTCGTTCATGAAACTGTTGCAGAAAACCATTTGCCCCCTTGATTGCCCAGACAGCTGCGGTCTGATCGCCGAAGTCGAGGAGGGGCGGGTCACAAAGCTCTGCGGCGACAAAGATCATCCGGTGACCCGCGGCGTCATCTGCCGCAAGATGCGCCGCTACCCGGAGCGACTCTACGGCAGCGAACGGGTCCTCTATCCGCAGCGGCGCATAGGTGCCAAAGGTGAAGGTCGCTTTGCTCGTATCTCTTGGGACGAGGCCCTTGATCTCATCGCCGAACGGCTGGCTGGGATTGCCCGTCGGGACGGTGGCGAGGCCATCCTGCCTTATGCCTATGCCGGCAACATGGGCCTGATCAACCGCTTTGCCGGTTTCCCCTTTTTCCATCGCCTCGGCGCTTCGCGTCTTGATCAAACCATTTGTTTCGGCGCTGCCGGCGCCGGCTGGTCGCAGCAATGCGGCGAGATTCCCGGCTGTCCGCCGGAGAACGCGGCCGAGGCGGAACTGATCGTTGCCTGGGGTATCAATATCAAGGTGAGCAACTGCCATTTCTGGCCCCATGTGGCGGCAGCCCGCAAAAGCGGCGGGCGGCTCCTGGTGATTGACCCCTACATTGGCGACACGGCGCGGTCGGCCGATCTGTATCTGCCGGTGCTACCGGGCGGCGACCCGGCCCTGGCCCTGGGGATGCTCAAGGCCCTGAGCGATGGCGGTCTGCTCGACCGCGAGGCGATCGACCAGCAGACCGTTGGGTTTGTCGAAATGGAGAAGGAGCTGGCTCATTTGGGCTGGGCACGGCTCGAGGAGGAGAGCGGCCTGAGCAGGGCGCAGATGAAAGAGACTGCCGCCCTATTGGCCGCCTCGCCGCGCACCTTCGTCCGCATCGGTATAGGCCTGACCCGCCATAGCCGCGGCGGCATGGCGGTGCGGGCCATCGCCGCCCTGGCAGGGGCCCTCGGGCTGTTCAGCGGTGGTCCCGGGCGCGGCGTGCTCCTTTCCGCCGGTGCCTTTCGCGGCGAGCGCCATAAACTCACCTGGCCGTCCCTGGCTGCAAAAGAGACACGGCTGATCAATATGATCCATCTCGGCCGGGCCCTGACCACCCTCACCCCACCGCTCAAGGCGCTCTTTGTCTACAACGCCAACCCGGCCAGCGCCAACCCCGACGGCAGTTCGGTACGACACGGCCTGGCCCGCGAGGATCTCTTCACCGTGGTGCACGAGCAGGTGATGACCGCCACCGCCCTCTATGCCGATGTGCTCCTGCCGGCCACCACCTTTCTCGAAAATCTTGATCTCTACGGCGCCTACGGCCATTTCTAGCGTGGCGTCGCTGGTCCGGCGATCGCGCCGCTCGGTGGGGCGAGGAGCAATTTCGATCTTTTTCAGACACTGGCGCAGCGCATGGGGTTTTCCGATCCACCCTTTCTCCAGAGCTGCGAGGAACGCATCGCCGATTATCTCCAGGGGTTGGGCGGGCTGTCCGGGGATGTCGATGCACAGCGGATCATGGCCGGAGAGCTGGTCCAGTCCACCTACAGCCGCGCCGACGGCCGGGTCTTGGAGGGGTGGGGTAGCGGACGCTTCTCCTTTCTCGCTGCATCCGCAGGTCCTGGGTGGCAGCTGCCCGGTCTGCGGCAGGCAGGCGAATTTGCCGACCCCGACCTTTTGGCCCGCTTTCCCTTGCGCCTTGTCGCTCCGCCGCACCGCGACCTGCTGAACAGCACCTTCGGAGAGCGTTATCCCGACCAATGTGGTGAGGTGCTCCTTCATCCCGACGATGCCCGGCGTTACCGGGTGGCGGAAGGCGAGAAGATCGCCTTGGTCAACCACCGCGGCCGCACGCTGCGGGTGGCGCGGATCACGGAAAGGACCCGGGCCGGGATCTTGGTGGCCGAGGGTATCTACTGGCCGACCGCCCATTCCCCCGGGATCAACGACCTGACCTCGCAGAAATGCGCCGATCTCGGTGGCGGCGCCACCTTCCACGAAACCCTGGTGACCATTGCCAAACTGGGCGAAGAAGAAATGCCCTTATGAGAGCAGCAGGGAGTTGGCAAAGCGCACGATGGGTACGATGGTTTGTGAGATCAGGCCGGAAAAGGAGAGGAGCAGCACCAGGAAGAAGCCGTAGGGCTCAATTTTGCGGTAGCTTCGGGCCATGTCGTCGGGGAGTAGGCCGGC